>NZ_JBFBVU010000029.1:0-50398 GCF_040689105.1 Meridianimarinicoccus marinus | reverse complement strand
CCTCCGAACGCATGGGGTGAGCGCGGGCACGCTGATCCGAAACCCGTCCAAATTCACCTTCGGTGCGGTCCGTCTGAGCCGTGGATTGGCCTGTCCAGAGGCAGAGGTCATGTCGCGCGGCGCACGCGGATACTTGATCCTGCGGAAAGCGACAGAAATACGTGGGAATATCTTCGCGCAATGTCAAATGGCCAGACGGAAAATCTAAAGATATGCGACAAGATGGCCTTTGGAGGGCTGCGAAAATGGTGCATCCTTGGGCTGCGGGTCGGATTCTGGTGCAGACAGCAGAAGGGACGCTCCGCCGCGCAAGAAAAAGATCGGCAGCTGAATGGCAACCGCAACAAGTCGCAGGGAATTTCTGAGGGGGAGGATCGGGCACGACGCCCGCTCTGTGATGCGTCCGCCGGGCGCGTCTGCCGCGTTTCTGGACGCCTGCACGCGCTGTTCCGACTGCATTTCCGCCTGCCCCGAAGGGATCCTTGTGCGCGATGCGGATAACGGCCCCGTGGTGGATTTTTCGAAAGGCGCCTGCACGTTTTGCGGGCAATGTGCCGAGGCCTGTCCGACCGAGGCCCTGATGCCGGATCGGGTCGCGGCCTGGTGCTGGAAGGCGCGGGTGGCTGACAATTGCCTGTCGATGAACGGTGTCACCTGCCGCAGCTGCCAGGATTCCTGCGAATCTTCGGCAATTTCATTTCGTTTGGCGTTGGGAGGGATTTCTCGGCCTGTAATTGACCTCGGTCAATGCACGGGGTGCGGCGGATGTGCTTATTCCTGCCCAACTGGCGCCATCGACTTCTATCATCCGGAAATCACGAACAAGGAGGCTGCGGAGTGAACATCTGTGGATGCCTCGTGCATGTTGCAAAGGACAAGGCCGACGCGGCCAAGTCCAAAATGACCGGCATGGCCGGGGTCGAGGTCCATGCCGCCACCGACGACGGAAAATTCGTCGTGGTGGTGGAAGACACCGACGACAAACGCGCCTCTGACCAGATCATGGCGCTTCACCAGATCCCCGGCGTGATTTCGGTCACGCTGAACTACCACCATTTCGAAGACCTTTCCCAGCGGGTCCCACTCGCCAGTCGCTAAGCCGGAGAACAGACGCATGACCATTTCGGACTCTCGCCGGACATTCCTGAAAGCCACCGCCGCCGCCAGCACCGCCGCGGCCGCGGGCATTCCTCTTGCAAGCGGCCAGGCCGCCGCACAGGTACGCACCCCCGACATCCGCTGGGACAAGGCCGCCTGCCGCTTCTGCGGCACCGGCTGTTCGGTTCTGGTCGGCACCAAGGACGGCCGCGTCGTGGCCACCCAGGGCGACCCCGATGCCCCGGTGAACCGCGGGCTGAACTGCATCAAGGGCTATTTCCTGTCCAAGATCATGTATGGGCAGGACCGGCTGACCACACCGCTGCTGCGCAAGACCAATGGCGTCTATGACAAGAACGGCGAGTTCGAGCCGGTGAGCTGGGACGAAGCTTTCGACATCATGGCCGAGAAGTGGAAAGAGGCGCTGGCCAAGAAGGGCCCGACTTCGGTCGGCATGTTCGGCTCGGGCCAGTGGACGGTCTGGGAAGGCTATGCCGCCGCCAAGCTGATGAAGGCCGGCTTCCGCTCCAACAACATCGACCCCAACGCGCGGCACTGCATGGCCTCGGCCGTGGTCGGCTTCATGCGCGCCTTCGGCATCGACGAGCCGATGGGCTGCTACGACGATCTGGAACATGCGGATACCTTCGTGCTCTGGGGCTCGAACATGGCCGAGATGCACCCGATCCTGTGGTCGCGCCTGACCGACACCCGCCTGACCAAGCCGGGCTGCGAAGTGCACGTGCTGTCGACCTTCGAGCATCGCAGCTTCGAGCTGGCCGACAACGGCATGGTCTTCACGCCGCAGGCCGATCTGGCGATCCTGAACTACATCGCCAATTACATCATCCAGAACGACGCGGTGAACTGGGATTTCGTCAACGCCCATGTGAACTTCAAGCGGACCGATACCGATATCGGCTATGGCCTGCGCCCCGAGCATGAGCTTCAGCAGGCTGCGGCCAACCCGGATTCGGGCAAGCTGTCGGACATGACCTTCGAGGAATACGCCGAGTCGGTGTCCGAATATACGCTGGAGAAAGCCTCCGAGATTTCCGGCGTTCCCGAAGCGCAGCTTGAGCGTCTGGCCCAGCAATACGCCGACCCGGACCGCAAGGTCATGAGCCTGTGGACCATGGGCTTCAACCAGCACACCCGCGGATCCTGGGTGAATGGGCTGATGTACAACGTTCACCTGCTGACCGGCAAGATCTCGGAACCCGGCAACTCGCCCTTCTCGCTGACCGGCCAGCCCTCGGCCTGCGGCACCGCGCGCGAGGTCGGCACCTTTGCCCACCGTCTGCCCGCCGACATGGTGGTCGCCAACGACAAGCACCGCGAGATCTGCGAAACCGCCTGGAACATCCCCGAAGGCACCATCCCGCCGAAGCCGGGCTTCCATGCAGTGCTGCAGAACCGGATGCTGAAGGACGGGGTGCTGAACGCCTATTGGGTGCAGTGCAACAATAACATGCAGGCCGCCCCCAACATGAACGAGGAAGGTCTGCCGGGCTATCGCAACCCGGAGAACTTCATCGCCGTGTCGGACCCCTATCCGACCGTGACCGCCATGTCCGGAGACCTGATCCTGCCCACGGCCATGTGGGTGGAAAAGGAGGGCGCCTATGGCAACGCCGAACGCCGCACCCAGTTCTGGCACCAGCAGGTGGATGCACCGGGCGAGGCGAAATCGGACCTGTGGCAGTTGATGGAATTCTCCAAGCGCTTCACGGTCGAGGAAGCCTGGGGCGATGAACTGCTGGCCAAGATGCCGGAGCACGCGGGCAAGACCCTGTACGAGGTCCTGTTCGAGAATGGCGTCGTCAACCAGTTCCCGCTGTCGGAAACCGCCGAGGGCTTTGCCAACGCCGAATCCGATCACTTCGGCTTCTATGTCCAGAAGGGCCTGTTCGAGGAATACGCCGCCTTCGGGCGCGGCCACGGCCACGACCTGGCGCCCTTCGACATGTACCACAAGGCCCGCGGTCTTCGCTGGCCGGTGGTCGACGGCAAGGAAACGCTCTATCGCTTCCGCGAGGGCTATGACTCCTATGTCGAAGAGGGCAAGGGGGTCGAGTTCTACGGCAACCCGGATGGCCGCGCGAAGATCATCTTCGCCCCCTTCGAGCCTGCCCCTGAAGTTCCGGATGAGGAATTCGACCTGTGGCTCTGCACCGGTCGGGTGCTGGAGCATTGGCATTCCGGGTCGATGACCCGTCGGGTGCCGGAACTGCACCGCGCTTTCCCGTCCGCCGTGGTCTACATGCATCCTGACGATGCCCGCGACCGCGACCTGCGCCGGGGGCAGGAGATCCTGATCTCCTCGCGCCGGGGCGAGATGCTGAGCCGGGTGGAAACCCGGGGCCGGAACAAGCCGCCGCGCGGCCTGGTCTTCGTGCCGTGGTTCGACGAGGGCCAGCTCATCAACAAGCTGACGCTGGATGCGACCTGCCCGCTGTCGAAGGAAACCGACTTCAAGAAATGCGCCTGCAAGGTCGAGCGCGCCTGAGCCCGGACTGAGCCAAGGAACGCAACGCCATGCCTGCCGAAGGAGGAAAGCCACGCTCTACCGACCGCCGCCGGTTCCTTCGGGACGCGGCGCGGGCGGCGGGCGGGTGCGCGATTGCCGGGATGGGTCTGACCTATCTGGCGCGGGATGCCCGCGCCTTGCCGGCCGAGGCGTTGCGGCCGCCCGGCGCGTTGCCAGAAGACGACTTTCTGGCGGCCTGCATCCGCTGCGGGCTGTGCGTGCGGGATTGTCCCTATGACACCTTGAAACTGGCGGAACTGGGAGAAGACGGGCCGGCCACCGGCACGCCCTATTTCACCGCCCGCGACGTGCCTTGTGAGATGTGCGACGACATCCCCTGCGTGGCAGCCTGTCCGACCGGCGCGCTGGATCCGGCGCTGGACAATATCGACGACGCCGAAATGGGGGTCGCGGTCCTGGTCGATCAGGAAAACTGCCTGAACTTCCTCGGGCTGCGCTGCGATGTCTGCTACCGGGTCTGCCCGGTGATCGACAAGGCGATCACGCTGGAATTGCGCCACAACGAGGTCTCGGGCCATCACGCCATCTTTGCGCCCACGGTGCATGCGGAATATTGCACCGGCTGCGGTGTCTGCGAGAAAAGCTGCGTCCTGCCGGAAGCCACGATCAAGGTGCTGCCGATGCGGCTGGCCCGGGGCAGCTCGGCGGAGCACTACCGCAGGGGTTGGGAAGAAAAGGAACTGAAGGGCGCGCCGGTGGTCGAAGGCATCATCGATCTGCCCGACCGCCTGCCCGGACCGGGCACCGACAACCTTGCCGCGCCCGGCGGGTTCGAGCCGGCCTTCAAGCTTCCGGGGGCAGGGCAATGAGCGTCAAGACAAGACTGCCCGTCGGACAAGAGGCCATCCGCGAAAAAGGCTGGATCGGCGCGCATCGCTTCTTGCTGTTGCGGCGCCTGAGCCAGGCGTTCTTCCTGGTCTTGTTCCTGCTGGGACCGTGGTTTGGCCTATGGTGGGTCACCGGCACGCTGGCCGGGTCGCGCACCTTCGGGGTGCTGCCGCTGACCGATCCGCTGGTGCTGCTGCAAGGCATGGTCGCCGGGCATTGGCCGGAGTTCACCGCCCTGCTGGGCGCGGTCATCGTGTTGGTGGCCTATGGGCTGATTGGCGGTCGGGTCTATTGCTCGTGGGTGTGCCCGATCAACCCGGTCACCGATGCCGCCCATTGGCTGCACGACAAGCTGGGGATGCCGAGGGGCTGGCAGCCCAAGCGCAACACGCGCTTCTGGATCCTTGGCGCGGTTCTGGCGGCCTCGGCGATCTCGGGCACCATTGCGTGGGAGTTGATCAACCCGATCACCATGCTGCACCGCGGCCTTGTCTTCGGCATGGGCTTTGCCTGGGCGCTGGTCGTGGCGGTGTTCCTGTTCGACCTGGTGGTCGCCCGGCGCGGCTGGTGCGGTCACATCTGTCCGGTCGGCGCATTCTACAGCCTTGTTGGCGCCCGCAGCCTGCTGCGCGTCAGTGCGGTCAACCGGCAGGCCTGCGACGACTGCATGGACTGCTACGCGGTCTGCCCGGAACAACAGGTGATCTCGCCTGCCCTGAAGGGCAAGCCGGGGGAGACCCCGATCATCCTTTCCCCAGACTGTACCAACTGCGGGCGCTGCATCGATGTCTGCTCGGTCGATGTCTTCGCCTTCACCCATCGCTACGACCAACGTGTCGTCCCCCTCACGGAACCGGCAGAGCCCAATGCCACCAGAAACGCCGCCTGAACGGAAGAACGGAGAACAAAGATGAATAAGCAGGTCCTTGCGGGTGTCTCCGCCCTGGTCGTAACCCTTTCTCTGGCCGGATGGGCCGTGGCGCAGGGGGCCGGAGGCGTCACCTCGCTTCGCGGCGCCGATGTGGACGAGCCGCAGTTGCTCGACCAGGTGCCGCGCCAGATCGAAGGCCGCATGGTGCGAAACTACCGCCAGCAACCACCCCTGATTCCGCATTCCGCCACCCAGTACCAGATCGATCTGCGCACCAACCAGTGCCTGAGCTGTCACGACTGGACCAACGCCGGAGAACGCGGCGCGCCGACCCTGTCGATGACCCATTACCTGGATCGCGACGGCAACGAGCTGGACCAGGTCGCCGGAACCCGCTGGTTCTGCAACCAGTGCCATGTGCCGCAAGCCAACACCCCTGAGCTGGTCGGGAATGATTTCCAACCGTCCACGAACCTGCGCTGAACCGGTGAGGTCAAGGAGACACCAACATGGCTGATCCAAAAGACAAGACACGACGCAAGGGCCTGCTTGGCTTGTGGGACAGGTTCTGGACCCCGAACGGGATACTCAGCATCGGTTTCATTCTGATCGCGGGCTTTCTGACCGGCATCATGTTCTGGGGCAGCTTCCACTGGTCGCTGGAACTGACCAACACCGAGGAATTCTGCGTGTCCTGCCACACGATGGAAACAAACCTCGGCGAATACCGCGAGACCATCCACTACAACAACCACTCGGGCGTGCGCGCAACCTGCCCCGATTGCCACGTTCCGAAGGAATGGAACCACAAGGTCAAGGCCAAGATCATGGCCGCCAAGGACGTGTACCACGAGTTGCTGGGCACCATCGCGACCGAAGAGAAATACGAGGAACGGCGGTTGCACATGTCGGCCTCGGTCTGGCGCAAGATGAAGGCCTCGGACAGCCGCGAATGCCGCAACTGCCATGCCTTCGAATACATGGATTTCACCATTCAGGAAAACCGCGCCTCGGCCGAACACCAGCGCGCGCTTGACAACAATATGACCTGTATCGACTGTCACCAGGGCATCGCCCATGCGCTGGCACCGGGATACATGGAAGAATACAAGAAGATCGTCGAGGAACTGGGCGGCGAGCCGGAACTGTCGCAAAGTTCGATTGTCGATCTGCAGGCGATCCGCAGCTTCCTGAGCGAAAAATCCGAATGAGCAGAGACATCGACCGGCCCTCCGCCGTGTGCGGGTGGCCGGGTGGACAGACATCTACTTGGGAAGGCTGGTATGCTTGATTTCTTTGGAACCATTGCGGGCAACATCCTCAGTTTGCCGGGGATTCTGGGCCTTGCCCTTGGGATGATGACGCGAAACTGGTCGCTGGCGGCCTCGATGGGCGGCTTTGTCGGCATCCTGAACACGCTGATCTTCGCGCATTTCTCCTTCGCCGAGATTGCCGTCTACGACCTGTTGATCGCGGTCGGTGTGGGCGCCGCGGCGGGCCTTGTTGGCTGCGCCATCCGGCACCGGGGCGCGCTGGCCTGACAAACCGGCGCGGCGGCGCGGCCAGGCAGGCGCGGAACAGGCCGCCGACCTTCGGGTTCGGCGGCTTTTCCATGCGATAGGGCCGCTTTCGCGGATCCCGGACCCTGCCCTCGGGGCCGTGACCGGGCGCATGGACCGCACCCAGATGGTACTGGCGGGTCTGCACCACCACCAGCCAGGACAGGCGTGGCATGTGAAGGCGACGATCATGTCCAGCTCCAGCGCACCGCCGCGTCCCGCAGGGCCTCGCCCCGGCGGTCAGGCCGATGCGGCTGGCGATGCGCACCAGAAGCCGGGTGTCGAATCAGCGCTCCAGTAACTGGCTCTGGCAGCTGAGCGCTGGGACCGAAATGTTCAGCCGGTCTGTCACGGCGTGGATGGAATCCGACTGCGACACGACGATGAAGGATCGGATTTCACGGGTGAAGACAGACATGGGGCATGTGTTAGAATTCACGCAACGCCATGTGACGTGTTTTCTACCCTTGAAACGGCCCGGGTCGGTCTAGGACTTGGGCGACCCCACCAACCCCGGAGGTTCCATGCCCGACGATCTGAAACTCCTGCAACGGACAATCGACATTGCCCTGGAGTCCCGCGCCTCGGGAAACCATCCTTTCGGGGCGCTTCTGGCGGATGCGGATGGCAACATCCTGATCGAATGCGGCAACACCCACAGCACCGATGGCGGCACCGGCCATGCCGAGCTGAACGTGGCGCGGGCCGCCGCCGGTGCCCATAGCCCCGAGTTCCTTGCCGGATGCACGCTTTATACTTCGGTCGAACCCTGCAGCATGTGCGCCGGGGGCTGCTATTGGGCCGGGATCGGCCGTGTGGTCTTTGGGATGACCGAGGTGCGGCTGGCCGAACTGACCGGCGACAATCCCGAGAATCTGACCATGTCGCTGCCCTGCCGGCAGGTGCTTGCCGCCGGCCAGCGCGACGTGCAAGTTTCGGGGCCGTTTCCCGAACTCGAAGCGCAGATCCTGCGCACCCACGAGGGGTTCTGGTGATCTGTCGTCAGCCCCGGAAATTCCGCGAGAAGGTAAACCGAATGACACGGGCCCTCTGACCGCTTCGGCCGGGTTGGCCGGACTGGCGCTGCCCGCCGTGTCGCAGGACAAGGTGACCGATCCGCTGACCAAATCCGATCCCGGCGCGCTGGGGCCGCCGCTGATGACCGGACGCGCCGATGCCATCATCGCCTGGCTGACCGACGAGGCGCGCTCCAAGGGGCAGGCCGCCGAAGCCGGCGGGGATGGTGGTCCTGCCCTGGGCCGATGCCGGTCTGGCGCTGTATGCCGCCGCCCGTGGCCGCGGACAGGTTCCTCGCAAAGCGTCCCGACGTGGCCCGCCGCTTTGTCGCGGCTTTTCGGAACTCGCTGGAGTTCGCTCAGGCCAACCCGGATGCCGCAGTTGCCGCACAGGTGCCGGAACTGTCGGCGGAAGACGTCAAGGGATCGTGGCTGGATGCCTCGCAACTGGTGTTCAACCGGTGTCCGACGAGCCGGGACCGGGCACTTTGATGCGGAACGGCTGGCCGCCACATGGGCGCGGATTTCGGCGGCACAGGGGTTGGACGCAGATGCGCTCGATCCTGAAAGCGTCGTCGACCGTTCCTTCCAGATGTCGGAGCAAGCCCCTTGGCCCTGGTGAAAGATGCCATCCGCGTCGACGGCCCGAACCAGAGCTTCGCACCCGAAAGCGGGCCGCTGACCGCGCTTTCCGGCGGTATGCAGCAAAGGGTGGGCATCGCCCGCGCGCTTTTCCTGAACCCCGACATCCTGCTGATGGACGAACCGTTCTCGGCGCTGGACGCGCTGGCCCGCGACGCCATGGCGCATGAACTTCTGTCTCTGAGCGACCCGAACCCCAAGACCGTGCTGTTCATCGCCCATTCCATCCCCGAGGCGATGTTGCCGGCCGACCGGATCGTGGTCATGGGCGCCCGCCCGGGCCGGATCGGCGCCGACATGGCGGCGCCGCTTGGCCGCCCCCGCGATGACACCGCCCTGCGCGCGCCCGAGGTGCAGGAGTTTGCCGCCGAGTTGTGCAACCTGCTGATCGTGAGGGAGGTCGCGTGATGTGCGTCGATGCCGATATCGCTGCTCCGGTGCAGAAGCGCGCGGACCCGCTGCTGGTGGTGATCCAGTCGGTGCCTGTGGTGGCGGTGGCTCCGATCATCATCGTGGTGCTGGGCACCGACGATGCGCCGCCCAAGGGCGGGGTCATGGCCTGCACCATCGGCGACATGCCGATGCGCTGGTCCGATGACAGGCTGCTGTCATATCTGCGTCGGATGCGGATGCCGAAACCCGCCGAAGACGTGGGCCCGCGCTATTCGAACGCCTATTTCGCGCAGGCCAACATGGACACGCTGTTGGCCGACCCGGAAGGCAAACACGCGGCGTTGACGGCGCATGACGGCACCCAGATGCGCCTTGGGGCCAATGGCGGCAAGAATTGGGCCGCACCAACACTCAGCATCCCGCAGAGAGAAAAGCGCCCCCCGCCGCGGTGCGGTGGGAGGCGCCAATGGTCGGATCGTGAAGTCCTACAGGTCGACCACGGTCTGGCGCTGCTCGCCCAGCCCGTCGATGCCCAGAGTCACCACGTCGCCCTGTTTCAGCCAGACCGGCGGCTTCATGCCCATGCCAACGCCCGGCGGGGTGCCGGTGCAGATCAGATCGCCAGGCTCAAGACGGGTGAATTCGGACATATAGGACACGATGGTTTCCGCGTCGAAGATCATCGTGCCGGTGTTGCCGGTCTGCATCCGCGTGCCGTTCACGTCCAGCCACATGCCAAGGGCGTTCACATCGCCGATCTCGTCCGGGGTCACCAGTACCGGGCCGGTGGGGCAGAAGTTGGGGAAGGACTTGCCCTTGACCCACTGGCCCGCGCGCTCGACCTGCCAGGCGCGTTCCGACACATCGTTGATCAGCACGAAGCCCGCGATGTGATCCATCGCCTGATCCTTCGAGATGTTCAGCGCCGGTTTGCCGATGACGATGCCCAGTTCGACCTCCCAGTCCAGCTTGGACATCTTCGGGCTGTAGAGAATGTCGTCGTTGGGGCCGCAATAGGTCGAGGACGCCTTGTTGAACAGGATCGGCTCGGGCGGGATCTCCATGCCGGCCTCGGCGGCGTGGTCGGAATAGTTCAGACCGACGCACCAGATGTTCAGCGGCTGCGCCACCGGCGGGGCCAGGCGCTTGCCGTCGATATCGGCCACCGGAAGGCTGGCCGGATCGACGCCGCGCAGCTTGTCCAGTGCGCCCTCGGCCAGGCTTTTCGGGCCAAAGTCGCCCACCACCGAGGAGGCATCGCGCGCCACCCCGTCGGCGTCGAGCACACAAGGGATCTTGGCACCGTCGCGGGCACCGTAACGTGTCAGTTTCATGCGGTCTCTTTCTGTTTCTTTCCCCACCAGGTGCCGGCCAGCGGCGCGCCACCCACGAAACTGCCCGATCCAGGCTCGTCCTGGATGCGCAGACATTCATTCCATTTCACCATACGTTCCGAGCGAGTGAAACTGCCAACTTTCAATTGACCGCCGCCAAGCCCGGTGGACAGGTGGCTGATCGAGGTGTCCTCGGTCTCGCCCGACCGGGCCGAAACGATGGCGCCCCAACCATGCGCGCGGGCGGCCTTGAAGGTCTCGACGCTTTCGCTGACGGTCCCGGCCTGGTTCACCTTGACCAGCACGGCGTTGCAGGCCCCGGCCTTGGCGGCCTCTTCGACCAGCTTGGCATTGGTCACCAGATAGTCGTCGCCGATGATCTGCACCCGGTCGCCGAAGCGGCGGGTGAATTCGACCATGCCGTTGACGTCATCCTCGCCCACCGGATCCTCGATCGAGGCGATGGGATAGGCGTCCAGCCAGCCGCCCAGCATGTCGATCAGCGCGCCGCTGTCCATGTCGCGATCTTCCAGCGCCAGACGGTAGCTGCCGTCCTTGCGGAATTCCGACGCCGCGATGTCCAGCGAGATCACGACCCGGTCGCCGGGGGTTTCGCCGGCCTTCTCGATGGCGGCGACAAGGGTTTCCAGCGCCTCTTCGTTGCTGTCGAACATCGGCCACCAGCCGCCCTCATCGGCGACGCCGGCCAGTTTGCCCTTCTGGGCCATGATGTCTCCGGCGGCGAAATAGACCTCGTTGGTGATCTCCATCACCTCGTCGAAGCTGGTTGCGCCCGGCACCATGATCATGAAGTCCTGAATATCGACGCGCCGCCCGGCATGGGCGCCGCCGCCGAAAATCTGGATCTCGGGCAGGGGGATGCGGGGCGTGGTGCCATAGTGATCGGCCACATGACGCCACAGCGGCTTGGCCGCCGCCGCCGCCGCCGCGTGCAGCACCGCCAATGAGGTTGCCACGGTGGCATTGCCGCCCAGCGTTTCCTTCAGCGGCGAGGGGTCCAGCGCCAGCAGCGCCTGATCCGCCGCCGCCTGGTCGGTGACATCGCAGCCGCGCAGCGCTGCCGCGATCGGGCCATTCACGCTGGCCAGAGCCCGGCTGACGTTCTTGCCGCCCAGGCGGTCGCCGCCATCGCGCAGATCGATGGCTTCCCGCGTCCCGCGTGAGGCCCCGGCGGGGGCGATGGCGCGGCCCAGAAGACCGTTGTCCAGCACCACATCCACTTCGACCGTCGGATGCCCGCGCGAGTCCCAGACCCTGCGCCCGCGCACTGTTTCAATGGATGTCACGTGTCGTGCTCCTTCAGGTGTGTGTTCAGTCGGTCTACGAATTGCGCCAGCGTTTCGGCGGGGTCCGACAGAAGATCGGTAGCCGCCACGCGCACGATTTGGCGTTCGGTCTCATCGAGGTATTCCACCGGCGATTTGCCATCGACCCGGCCCAGCATCAGTCCCGGCAGCAGGCGGCAGATGCGGGCCTCCAGATCGGCGGCGGGCTCCCAGCTGACATGCGGGGCATGGGCGGCCCAGAGGGCGCCGACGCTGTCCAGAAGGCGGGTACGGCTGTCGGGCAGGTGGATCGCCTTCAGCACCAGATGGTTCAAACAGAAAGAGGGGTCAAAACTGGCGTCGCCCATTGTGGCGCATTCCGCGTCCAGCAGGACCGGCCCGGCGGCGCGGAACAGGATGTTCTTGGGGCTGACATCGCCGTGCACCAGCACCTGCGTGCTGTCATAGAGCATCTCGGCCAGCCCGTTCAGCTTGTCGGCCAATGCGGGATGCGCCTGCGCGGTGAATGTCAAATAGGGTTCGATCCGAAGGGCGCGGAAATCATCACGATTGTCGAAGGGACCCCGGTCGAAATCCGGCGCGGCCGAGGCCGCATGGATCTGCCCCAGCAACTGGCCAACCTTCGCCGCTTCGCCCCGGTCCGGCTTCTGATCCAGCAGCGCGGACTTCCACAGATAGACATCGTCGCCGTCCAGGAATTCCATGGCGAACCCATGCTGTTCGGGGGAACGTCCGAACAGCTGCACCGCCCCCTCGGGGCAGACCTGTGCCGCCACCTGCAACCACGCGTATTCCGCCGCATTGCGATGCACCGGCGCGTGCCAGTCAGCGGCCACCTTCAGCTTTGGTAGGGCAAATTTGACGACGAAGCTGCGCCCGCCCGCCGTCACCCGCGCAATGTCCGAGGCAACGCCCCCGGTCAGCGGTGCGACGGTGTCGATCTGGTCGCGCGCGGCGATCCCCAACTCTTCGGCCAGGGCCGCACAGCGGTCGTGCAGGGCATCCATCGGCAGCTTCCCATTGTTTATGTTCACGTGAACATGTCTTGCTCATCCTGTCGAAACTGTCAAGACTGGGACGCAGAATCCCTGCTCCCGACCTGATCCGAAAGCCGCAATGTCCGAGCGCGTCACGATAAAATCCATAGCCCGCGATCTGGGGATTTCGCACATGACGGTGTCGCGGGCGCTGTCCGGCCATCCCAGCGTGCTGAAGGAGACCCGCGAGGCGGTACAGAATCGGGCCCGCGAGCTGGGCTATGTCAAACATGCGGCCGCCAATGTGATGCGGGGCCAGACCACGCGGATCGTCGGCCTGCTGCTGCCCAATATCGTCAACGAGTTCTACGCGCGTTTCGCCAACACCATGGCGCTGGCCTGCGAGGCGCAATCGCTGCAACTGATCATCCATCTGACCGGCGACGAGGCCGGGGCCGAGCGTCAGGCGCTGGCGCGGCTGAACGAGGTGCAGGCGCAAGGGGTGGTGATGGTGCCGGTGCCCGGCAGTGACGGGGCCATGACGCTGAAGCCGCGCCCGATGTCGGTGGTGCAACTTATTCGGCAAAGCGGCGCGGATGCCGCCCCAACGATTCTTGTGGATGACGATCAGGCCTTGCAAGGCGCGGTGGCGCATCTGGCAGAGAAGGGGCATCGGGCGATTGCCTATATCGGCGCCGACAGCCGGTTGTCGTCGGGCCAGTCGCGGCTGGCGTCCTTTCGCGCGGGGCTGGAACGGGCCGGCGTGGCAGAGCGGCCCGAACTGCTGTTTACCGGTACCCCCACGGCAGAGATCGGCGCGCAACGGATGCGGCAGGTGTTGGGGGACGGCGCGGCCACGGCGCTGGTCTGCGGCGGGGTCGAAATATCCAACGGCGCGTTGTCGGCCATGATGGCGGCAGGGGTGTCGCCCACCGGCCCGTTCGATCTTGTGGGCTATGGCGATCCGTCGTTCTACGCGTGGATCGGTGGAGGACTCACCACCATTGGCGTGCCGGTTGAGCGTCTGGCGCACAAGGCTGTGGAGTTGATGGTTGCCGCCTCGCCACCGCCCCGCATCCATCGGTTCGAGGCGGCGTTGATCGTCAGACCGGGATCCCCGCCGGGATAGGATCAAGGGCGGGTGGGCGCAGGTTGTATCCGCCGCCCGAACCCGTCCGAGTATTTCTTACCGGGCCGCGACCAGCTCGATCAGCTTGCGGTGGTCGGCGTCGAACTTGCGGATGCCTTCGGCCAGTTTCTCGGTCGCCATGGCGTCGGCGTTCAACTCCCAGCGGAAGGTGGCCTCGTCCATGGTGATCGGGGCCATGCCGCTGGCGGCATCGGGCGACAGCACGCGGGGCAGATCGGCCTCGTCGCGCGACAACTCGTCCAGTAGAGCGGGGGCGATGGTCAGGTTGTCACATCCCGCCAGAGCCTTGATCTGGCCCGCGTTGCGGAAGGACGCCCCCATGACCACCGTGCCGATGCCGTTCGACTTGTAGTAGTCATAGATCTTGCGCACCGACTTCACGCCCGGATCTTCCTCGGGGGCATAGTTCTCGACGCCTTCGGCGGCCTTGTGCCAATCGGTGATGCGGCCCACGAAGGGCGAGATGAGGAACGCGCCGGCATCGGCACAGGCCACGGCCTGGGCCATGCAGAACAGCAACGTCAGGTTGCAGTCGATGCCCTCTTTCTGCAGGACTTCCGCCGCGCGGATGCCTTCCCAGGTCGAGGCCAGCTTGATCAGGATGCGGCTTTTGTCGACACCGCGCGCGGCATAGTCGGCCACGATGTCATGGGCACGCGCCACCGAGGCCTGCGTGTCGAACGACAGGCGGGCGTCCACCTCGGTCGATACCCGGCCCGGCACCAGCTTGGTCAGTTCGGCACCGACGGCTACGGTCAGCGTCGCGGTGATCTGTTCGGGGCTCAGCCCCTTGGCGCGTCCGGCGGCGATCTCGCGGGCGATCATCTCTTCCGATGCGGGATCCTTGGAGGCGGCCAGCACCAGCGAGGGGTTGGTGGTGCAATCCACCGGTTCATAGCGCTTCACCGCCGCCACTTCGCCGGTGTCGGCGACCACCACGGTCATGGCGCGGAGTTGTTCAAGTACACTGGTCATTTTCTTGCTCCTGTGTTGGCGCCTGTATCTCTCAAAAGTCTGTTGCGGGCAACTCTTGTGTTAACGCTATCAAGCCGAAAAGAAGTTGGCGGCTGCTGCGTGCTGGCCCGAGTCCGAACCCTAGCATACAACTGGGGCATGACTTCGGACCAGATCATCCTGTTCGGCCTGTTCGGCTTCGTGTTCGCCCTGCTGTTGTGGGGGCGGTTCCGCTATGACCTCGTGGCGTTTTCGGCGCTGATCCTGGGCGTCGTGCTGGGGCCGATCCCGGCCGAGGATGCGTTTTCCGGCTTCGGCCACCCGGCCACGCTGGTGGTGGCGCTGGTACTGATCGTCTCGGCGGGGCTGGTCCGGTCCGGGGCGGTGGGGCTGATCACCCGCACGCTGGTCGATCCCGAGCGTGGGCTGGGCGCGCATATCACCTTCATGGGGGCCATCGGCGGGGTGCTGTCGGCCTTCATGAACAATGTGGCCGCGCTGGCGCTGCTGATGCCGGTGGACATCCAGACCGCGAAAAAGGCCGGGCGCGCGGTGCGTCTGTCGCTGATGCCGCTGTCGTTCTGCACCATCCTCGGTGGCATGGTCACACTGATCGGCACGCCGCCCAACATCGTCGTGGCCACCATCCGCAAGGACACGCTGGGCGAGGGCTTTCGCATGTTCGACTTCGCGCCGGTGGGCGGGGTCACCGCGCTGGTCGGGCTGGCCTTCGTGGCGCTGGTCGGCTGGCGGCTGATCCCGCAGCGCGACGGTGAAGGCGCGATTTCCGATGCCCGGCAGGCGGTAAAGGACTATGTCGCCGAGCTGTCGGTGCCCGAGGGTTCGCCCCTGATCGGCAAACGCCTGTTCGAACTCTATGAACCGGCCGAGAAGAACGACGTGGCGATCCTGGGACTCGTGCGCGGCGGCCAGCGCCGTTATGGCACGCAGCGTAATACGCTGCTGGAAAGCGGCGATACCATCGTGATCGAGGCGCAGCCCGAGCCGCTGGACGACTTCCGCACCACCCTGGGGCTTGAATTCGCCGGCGAGGCCGACCAGAAACGCCTGTCTGCCGAGGGCGCGGGTCTGTCGATCACCGAGGTGGTGGTGCCCGAGAGTGCCCGCATCGCCGGGAAGACCGCCCGCAGTCTCGGGCTGGCCTGGCGGCAGCGGACGATCCTGCTGGGTATCTCGCGGCAGGGCCGTTCGATCGCCAGGGAAGTGCGCAAGACCACGGTGGAGCCGGGCGACATCCTGCTGCTGCTGACCCCGGAGGGCGAGGGTGAGGCGGTGGCCGACTGGCTGGGCACCCTGCCGCTGGCCGACCGGGGGCTGGCGGTGACCGATGCCAGCAAGGTCTGGCTGGCCATCGGCATATTCGCCGCCGCCGTGGCACTGGCCTCTGTCGGGCTGGTGTATCTGCCGGTGGCGCTGGGGATGGTGGTGGTGGCCTATGTGCTGACCGGGATCCTGCCGCTGTCGGACATCTACGATCACGTGGAATGGCCGGTGATCGTGCTGCTGGGCTCGATGATCCCGCTGGGGGCGGCGCTGGATGCGGCGGGGGGAACGGCCCTGATCGCCAACGCGCTGGTCGGGCTGACCGCGGGCTGGCCGGCCTGGGCGGTGCTGACGGTGCTGATGGTGGTGACCATGACCCTGTCGGATGTGCTCAACAACACCGCGACAGCGATTGTCGCGGCTCCGGTGGGCATCCAGATGGCCCGCAGTCTGGACGTCAGCCCAGACCCCTTCCTGATGGCCGTGGCGGTGGCCGCGTCCTGCGCGTTCCTCACGCCCATCGGTCACAAGAACAACACGCTGATCCTGGGGCCGGGGGGCTATTCCTTCGGCGACTACTGGCGGATGGGGCTGCCGCTGGAAATCCTTGTGGTCGCCACCTCGGTGCCGATGATCCTGCTGGTCTGGCCCATGTGACCCGCGCCCGGACGGGCTTGCGCTGCGCCTGCGTGCCGTCCTATGCCCAAGGGGACCCGACAGGACTTGCCCCGATGACACGACAGCTTCGCCTTGCCAGCTACAACATCCGCAAAGCCGTGGGGCTGGACTATCGCCGTGATCCGGGGCGGATCCTTGATGTCATCAACGGGCTGGATGCCGATGTCGTCGCCATTCAGGAAGCCGACAAGCGTCTGGGCAACCGGCCCACGGCGCTGGATGTCGAGGCCTTGTTGCGCGACACCGATTTCCAGATCGCGCGTCTTGCCGACAACGAGGTCAGCCTGGGCTGGCATGGCAACGCGGTGCTGGTGCGGCGCGGGCTGACCATCCACCGGGTTGACCGCATCGAACTGCCGGGGCTGGAGCCGCGAGGCGCGGTGCAGGTCGACGTGGGCACCGACACCGGCCATCTGACCGTGGTCGGCACCCACCTGGGCCTGTTGCGCCCCTATCGGCTGGAGCAACTGACGCGCATCCGCGCCCATCTGGCCGAAACCGGGGCGGGGGCCACGGCGATTCTGGGCGATTTCAACGAATGGTCCGACACGGCGGGGCTGGAGCCGCTGGCCGACGGGTTCGCGGTCATCAGCCCCGGCAAATCCTTCCACAGCGCCCGCCCGATGGCGGGGCTGGACCGCATCGCGCTGAGCACCGGGGTCGCGTTGCGCGATGCCGGGGTCGAACAGGGCAAGCTGGCGAAGGTGGCCTCGGATCACCTGCCGATCTGGGGCGATGTCACCCTGCCCGACCTGACCGGAGGCTGAAGCCGAGGCCGGAGCCGTCAGCCCGTGGGCTTTGGGGCCGTGATGGCGGCATAATCCTGCGGCTCGCGGTGCAACGCGAAGTTGAACACATTGGCGCGGGTTTCCGAACAGCGGTTAAGATCGACCTCGGCGGTGATGATCTCGTCGCCGCTGGTCGCGGCACGGGCCAGGATTTCCCCGGTGGGCGCGACGATCACGCTGCCGCCGATCAACTCGCTGCCTTCCTCCATCCCCGCCTTGGCCACCGCCACGGCCCAGACGCCATTCTGGTAACACCCGGCCTGGATCGACAACTCGTTGTGGAAATACTGCAGGTGGTCGTGTTCAGGCGCGGGCGGGTAATGCAGCGGCGTGTTGTAGCCCAGAACCACCAGTTCGGCCCCGCCCAGACCCAGCATCCGCCAGGTTTCAGGCCAGCGCCGGTCGTTGCAGATGCACATGCCCAGCTTGCCGCCGAAGGCGTCGAACACCGGAAAGCCCAGATCGCCCTTTTCGAAGTAGCGTTTTTCCAGATGCTGGAACGGGCGCCAGGGTTCGTCTTCGCGGTGGCCGGGCAGGTGGATCTTGCGGTACTTGCCGACGATGGCGCCGGTCCTGTCCACAAGGATCGCGGTGTTGAAATACCGCCCCTCGGCGGTCAACTCGCCATAGCCCAGGTGAAAGCCGATACCCAGATCGCGGGCCAGATCGAACAGCGGCTGAACCTCGGCATTGGGCATGGCGGTTTCGAACCAGCCGTCGATCTCGGCCCGGTCGGTCATGAACCAGCGTGGGAAGAAGGTGGTCAGCGCCAGTTCGGGAAACACCACCAGTTCTGCGCCACGCGCATGGGCGTCACGCATCAGCGCGCACATGCGCGCCACCGCCGAGGCGCGGCTGTCCCCGCGCTGGATCGGGCCCATCTGGGCCCCGGCCACGACGAATTTCCGGCTCATGGTTCCACCCCTGCCAAATCGCACACGAGGTCGAGCAGCACCTGCGTGCCCGCGATGATATCAGCCTCGTCGCTGTGTTCCTTCACGTTGTGACTGAGCCCCTTGTGCGAGGGGATGAAGATCATCGCCGTCGGACAATTGGGCGCGAACATCTGCGCGTCATGGCCCGCGCCCGAGGGCATCCTTTTCACGGACAACTGGCGCGACCTCGCGGCGGCCTCGACCTTGTCCACAAGCCCTGCGTCGAAGGCCACGGGGGCAAAGCGGGCCAACGGACGATGGGTCAGGGTGCACCCGGCCTCGGCGGCGGCGGCCTCGGCAAAACCCGTCAGCCGCCTGGTGGCGGCCTCCAGCACCGCGCCGTCGGTGTTGCGCAGATCGACGGTCAGCCGGGCGTGGTCGGGCACCACGTTGACCAGACCGGGGGACACCTCGAAGACGCCGACAGTGGCCACCTGCGGCGGGCCGTTGTCGGCGGCGATGGCGTCGGCCTCCCGCGCGATGCGCATGGCCACCTGTCCGGCGTCGCGGCGCAGCGCCATGGGCGTGGTGCCAGCGTGGTTGGTCTGGCCGTGCACGGTGAATTCGGTCCAATGGATGCCCTGCACGCCGGTGACCGCACCAATACGCACCCCGTCCTGTTCCAGAACCGGCCCCTGTTCGATATGCAGTTCCAGAAAGGCTGCCGGAGTGATCGGAGCGGCGTCGCCGCGATAGCCGATGCGGTCCAGGTCCTCCTTGACCACGCCACGGCCATCGGTGGCGGTGACCGCCAGCATCTCGTCCAGATCCAATGCCCCCTGATGCACGCCCGAGCCCATCATGTCAGGCGCGAAACGCGCGCCTTCCTCGTTGGTGAAGGCGGCCACGGCGACGGGGCGTTGGGTGCGCGCCTCGCTGGTGTTGAGCGCGGCGATGATCTCCATCCCCGCCAGAACCCCCAGCGCACCGTCATACAGCCCGCCGGTCGCCACCGTGTCGATATGCGAGCCGACCATGACCGGCGCCCCATCGCCGGTGCCGGGGCGGATGCCCCAGATGTTGCCAATGCCGTCGATCGAGACCGTCAGGCCAAGCGCCCGCATCCCCGCGACCAGCCAGTCGCGCCCGGACTTGTCGGCCTCGGTCAGGGCCAGTCGGCAGACGCCACCGCCCTCCAGCGCGCCGATGCGGCCCAGTTCGGCCAGCCGGGCCAACATGCGGTCAGGGCAGATTTCCGGGGTCATGCGGCGCCTTTCCGAATGGTGGCGGCGGGCGCCCCCACGAGGTCTTGGTACAGCGTGGGATCGGTGTCGCCTTCGGTGCCGAACAGCAGCACGCGGGCGTCGGGGCCAAGGTGCAGCAGGCGCCGAGCCTCGGCATCCTCGGCCAGCGCCAGCAGCCCGGCCAGACCGGCCACGGCGGATTCGCCGGCGACAACCGCGGGATCGCCGCCCGTCGGGAAGGCCAGATGCTTCATCGCGGCCACTGCCGCCGCGTCGGTCACCGCCATGACGGCATCGGCGTGATCCTCCAGCACCGCCCAGGCCAACGCCGAGACCTCGCCGCAGGCCAGCCCGGCCATCAGCGTATCCAGATCGCCTTCGACCACCGCCGGTTTCCCGGCGCGGAAGGATTCCAGGAAACAGGCGGACAGATCCGGGTCGCACAGCACGATCACCGGGCGGGCATCGCCCCAGCGCCGCTTGGCTTGGGCTGTGACCGCTGCGGCCATGCCGCCGACGCCGGTTTGCAGGAAGATGTGGGTCGGGGGCTTGTCCAGCGCGTCGAAGGCTTCGGCGGCCATGATCTCATAGCCCTGCATCACGTCCTTGGGCACTTCCATGTAGCCGGGATAGGAGGTGTCCGAGACCACGAACCAGCCTTCGCGCCGGGCGGTGTCCTGTGCCGCGCGCACGCTGTCGTCATAGTTGCCGTTGCAGCGGCGCACCTCGGCCCCGAAGCTTTCGATGGCGGTCTTGCGGGCCTCGGATACAGTGGCGTGGATGAAGATCACGCAGGCGCAACCAAAGGTCTGTGCCCCCCAGGCGACCGAGCGTCCGTGGTTGCCATCGGTGGCGCAGCACACGGTGATCTTCGCGGCCAGATCGGGGTGGGCGACCTGCGTGACCTCCTCCATTGTCACCGCGCGGCCCAGGGCCTTGCCCAGTTCCGCTTGCAGCAGCCGCGCCACCGCATAGGCCCCGCCAAGCGCCTTGAAGCTGCCCAGCCCAAAGCGCCCGCCCTCGTCCTTGTAATGCAGGCTGGCGACCCCGGCCGTTTCGGCCAGATCGGGCAGCGCCACCAGCGGCGTGGGCGCATAGCCCGGCCACTGGCCGATGGTGTCCCGCGCGGCGGCAAAGCCCGCGTCGCTGAGGATCGCGTTCTGAGCCTCGGTCCAGGGGTTGGTCGGGGCCGCCGCCGGGTTCAGGCGCAGCGTGTAGGCGCCGGGGGTGTCCGGGCCGCGGGTCAGCTCGATGGTCATGGGATCCTCGAATGTCATGCCCCGGTCAGGGCGGGGTCCGGGCACCGAAGCGGCGCCCGGACCGGATGGCAAGGCTCAGAAGTTGCCGCGTTCCTCTTCGATCGAGGCCAGCATCGCGTCCAGCAGGGCCATGCCCTCGGCGCCATAGCTGTCTTCGATCAGCGCGCGCACGGCGGGCTGGGCGGCCTCGGCGAAGCGGGCCTGCTCCTCGGGCGTCACCACGTTGACCTCCATCTTCTCGGCCAGCGCGGGCAGGCCGCGATCCGAGGCTTCGATGACCCGGCTCATGGCGCGGCCCGCGTCGGTGGCCACATCGGCAGCCCAGCGGATCAGGTATTGATCCTCGGCGCTCAGCCCGTCCAGGAACTCGGCGTTCATAGTCCAGATGTAGGGCGTGATCAGGTGGTTGGTGACCGACAGGTATTTCTGCACCTCGTCGAACTTGGCAAAGGCGATGATCGGCACCGGGTTCATCTGGCCGTCGGCCACGCCGGTCTGCAGGGCGGTATAGACCTCGGCCCAGGGCAGCGGTGTCGGCTGGCCGCCCAGCGAGGAAACCATGGTCTCATGGGTCGGCAGGGTCATGGTGCGGATGCGCTGGCCTTCCATGTCCTCGACCGAGGTGATCGGGGCCTTGCCCGAGGTGAAGGCGAAGAACCCACCGGAATCCAGCAGGCCCAGAACCTCAAGCCCGGTCTTGTCTTCCAGATCGGCGACGAAGGCCTCGCCGAAGGAGCTGTCGGTGTCGATCACCTTGGACGCGACGCCGATGTTGGGGAACGCGAAGGGAATGTCGAAGACGCCGACCAGCGGATAGTGCTGCGCGATCCCGCCCGACGAGGAAATCGTGCTTTCCACGAGGCCCGAGCGCACCTGGTCGATGACCTCATTGTCCTTGCCAAGCTGGCCGTTGGGGAAGACCTGCACCTCGATCCGGCCGTTGGAATTGGATTCCACCAGCGAGGCAAAGACCGCCGCCATGGCGCCCGAATGCGAGGCGAAGGGATCGTCGGGGTTCAGATGCGCCAGACGCAGGGTTATGTCGGCGGCGGTCGCGCCGGTGGCAAGGCAGGCACCGATCAGCGCGGCAGAGGCGTATTTCAGCAAAGACATGGGATATTCCTTTCCTATTGGGACGTTCAGCCGGGGGTCAGAGCCCCAGCAGCCGTGGGACGAAGAGAGTGAGATCGGACCAGAAGGCGATCACCAGAAGGATCGCCACCTCGGCCAGAATGAAGGGCCAGAGCTCGCGGGTGATGGCCTCGACCTTCTCGCCGGTGACCGAGGCCAACACGAACAGGCAAGCGCCCACCGGTGGCGTCATCAGCGAGATGTTGAGCGCGAGGATGATCATGATGCCGGCGTGCACCGGGTCCATGCCGATCTGCAGGGTCAGCGGCGCCAGCACCGGCGCCAGGATGATCAGCGTGGCGTTGATGTCCATCACCAGCCCGATCACCAGCAGCAGGATCAGGATCATGCCGATGATGATGTTGGGGTTGTCCGAGACCGCCAGCATGGCCTCGGCAATCGCCTGCGGGATGCGGTTGAAGGTCATCCACCAGCCCAGGATCGAGGCGGCGGCGATGATCAGGAAGATCACCCCGGTGATGCGGGTGGTGCGCACCGCGATCTCGTACAGGTCGCGCCACGTCAGCGCCCGGTAGATCACCCCGCCGACGAACAGCGCATAGGCGACGGCGATGGCGGCGGCCTCGGTCGGCGTGGCAAAGCCGCCCAGGATCGCGCCGAGGATGAACAGCGGCAGCAGGGCCGCCAGGAAGCCTTCGCGCAGGGCTTGTCCCACGGCGCGCAGGCTGGGGCGGCCTTCGCCCTTGGGCAGGTTCTTGCGCCGCGCAGTCAGGGCGATCACCGCCATGCAGATGCCGCAGATCAGCAGCCCCGGCAGGATACCCGCCGCGAACAGCCCGGCGATGGACACCCCCATGATCGAGCCATAGATGATCGCCAGCGTCGAGGGCGGAATGGTCGGCCCGATGATCGATCCCGCCGCCGTCACCGCCGCGGCATAGGATTTCGAATAGCCCGCCTTGTGCATGGCCGGCACCATCGTGTTGCCGAAGGCCGCCGCATCGGCGGTGGCCGACCCGGTGATGCCCGCGAACATGACCGAGGCCACCATGTTGGAATGGGCCATGCCGCCGCGCATCCAGCCCACCAGTGCATTCGCCAGCTTCACCAGCCCCTGGGTGATGCCCGAACGGTTCATGATCTCGCCCGCCAGGATGAAAAACGGCATCGCCAGGAAGGGAAACAGGTCCAGCCCGGCAAACAGCCGGTCCGGCGCCATCTGCATGAAGCGCGGCCCCATGTCGAGAATGCCGATCATGCCCGAGACCCCGATGGCAAAGCCCACCGGCATGCCCAGGGCCATCAGCCCGAAAAAAGCGATTGCAACCAGAAGTGCACCCATCAGTCGTCTCCCGGATCGACCAGCGTCGCGCCCAGAGCCTTGGGCGCCGTGTCGTTGAAAAAGTCGTGGATCCCGATCAGGGCCAGTTGCACGCAGGCCATGCCCGCCGCCAGAGGCACGCCAAGGAAGGGGTAGCCCTTGGGAATGGCGTAGATCATCGTCAGCCGCGAGAACCCCTTCTCGGCGAAGCCGATGCCGTAGTAGAACAGTGCCGCGAAGAAGACGAAAGCGATCACGTCGAACCCGGTGGCCAGCCAGCGGCGCACCGGGGCGGGCAGACGGCTGAAGATGAACTCCACCCCGATGTGTTCGCGATGCGCGATGCCCGAGGAGACCGCCAGCAGCGCCATCCAGATCATCAGGTAGCGCGCCAGTTCCTCGGTGAAGGTCATCGGCAGCGGGATGACATAGCGCGCCAGGATGCCAAGCCAGACATCCAGCACCAGCAGCACCAGAAGTGCGACGCAGACACGTTCCACCACCCAGTTGACGCGGAGGCTGAGCCGCTTGGCTTTTTCCGAGATTGGGGACACGTTGGCTCTGGCCTCTCTGGCTGGGACTTGACGTACAAAGAGAAAGACACTTTTCTTTTATCATGGAACAACGAAAATCCTATTTCATTTTGCCGGCGGCACGACGTGCCTGAAAAGCGGGCAAAAAATGGCACGCGCCCGATGCCGCAGCGCATTCACGAGGCGTTTTCGGGACTGCCCGAGGGCGAGAGGCGCATCGCCGATTCGGTGCTGGAGAACCCCGCCGAACTGGCCGTGCTGACCGGGTCGGAACTGGCGACGCGCGCCGGCGTGTCCAATGCAACCGTCAGCCGCTTTTTCCGGCGCATCGGATATGACAGTTTCGATCAGGCACGGCAGGAAGCACGCAAGCTGCGGGCCGGGGGCTCGCCGCTGTTCACCGGGGCCCGGTCCGGGTCCGGCGGCCATCTGTCGGACCTGCTGCACAGCGAAATCGAGGTTCTGGAAGGCACCCTGTCGCGGCTGAACCCGCTGACCCTGAAAGACATCAGCAGCGCCCTGGCAACGGCCCCCCGCGTGCGCTGCCTGGGCTACCGCAACAGCCACTTTCTTGCGCAATACGTCACCGCGCAACTGGCGCAGATCCGCCGCGCCGTGTCGCCGCTGCTGCTGCCGGGGCAGACGCAGGCCGAAGGGATCGCCCTGCTGGAACCGGGAGACCTGGCCATCGTGGTGGGGCTGCGGCGACGGCCTGCGGGATTCAACCGCGTGGTGGCCGAGATCGCCGATCGCGGGGCACGGATCCTGCTGATCACCGATCAATCCGTGCGCGAGGCCCCGGCGCTGGCCACATGGACCATCGAATGCCAGGTGGACACCCCGCATTTCGCCGACAGCTATGTCGGCGCAATCTCGATCCTGCGGCTTCTTGTTCTGGAAACCCGCCGCGCCCTTGGCGGGGCCGGGCAAAGCTATCTGGAGGATGTCGAGGCGCTGCGCATCCGGTTGAACGAATTGGAGTAAGCTGCGCCGCTGCACGTCCCCGGCTGCGATCTATCCCGGGTCGGGCCATCCGGTTTTCCCAACTCGCTTGCGGATTTCCGCGCAATTTTCTTGCATCTCGGTCCCGGTTGGCATGAACAATGTGTTAACATGACGTTGCGTCGTCAGATTATTTACGATGCCGAAGCCATAAAACCGGGGAAGTTCAGTGGGAAAAATCGAGTATCTGCCTATCGCCAGTGCAACGCAAACCAACACGCAGGTATTCGACAGCTTTCTTCGACCCCTTGACGGCAGCAGCCTGGCGGCTTTCGCGGCACTGTTGCGCCAGTTCAGCCTGACCTTTGACCCACTGGGAGCGGCACAGCCCGTGACCCTCGATCACGCGGGGTTCCGCCTGACCGGAAGCGGGCTTGCGACGCTGCCCGGCCAGATGGCCCCATGGCTGGTGATAGCCGACCCGACACAGCCGTTGCTCGAAGTGCTCAGCGACGGCACCGCTACCCAGTTGCGCTTTGTCCAGGCATCGCGCGGGTTGGATCTGACGGCGGCCACAAGCGGCGACACCGCCGCAACCGCCGATCAACTGGGCCGGGTGCTGACGCTGTTGTCCTCCTATCGCGATGGCCTGCTGGATGCGGATGCGTTGGCCACAGGGCTGGAGGGCGAAAACGTCACCGCGCTGGACAGCGCCCTGGCCGCGCCTCTGGCGGCGCAGGCGGTGGTGCCCTCGGCGGCGGCGTCGATGGGCGTCAACCTGGTCGGCGATGGCAGCGACGAGACCCTGACCGGCACCGATTTCGACGATGTGATCGACGCGCGGGCGGGCAATGATTCCGTCTCGGGCGGGCTGGGCGACGATACGCTGATCGGCGGCGGCGGGGCCGACACGCTTTACGGCGAACAGGGCGACGACACGCTGGACGGCGGCTTCGGCAACGACCTTCTGTTCGGCGGATCGCAGAATGACACCCTGTCGGGCGGCGACGGCAATGACCAGCTGTTCGGCAACTCGGGCGCCGACATCATGGATGGCGGCAACAACTCGGACAGCTATTTCGTGGACCGGTTCGACACGGTCACCGACACCGGCACCGCGGGCTATGACAAGGCCACGATCCAGGATCCGACCGGCGTCGTGCTGGACCTGACCGGGTGGAGCGGCATCGAGCGGATCAACGGCAACGATGGCGACGACACCATCGACGGCTCCAGCCAGACCGCGACCCTGCTGCTGTCTGGGGCCAAGGGCGACGACACTTTGATCGGCGGCTCGGCCAGCGATGCGCTGATCGGTGGCGAGGGCGACGACACCCTCAGCGGTGGCGCGGGCGATGATCTGCTGCTGGGATCGACCGGAAATGACACCTATTCGGGCGGTGCCGGCAACGATGTTCTGATGATCGGCGAGGATGGCGACATCGTCACCGATGGCGGGACCGGAAATGACAAGGCAGTGATCTACAATCCGGCCGGGGTCACCCTGTCGGTGGGCGGCTGGAAAAGCGTCGAACGCTTCACCGGCTACACTGGCGATGACACCATCGACGCCACCGGCGGCACCACACGCGTGGTGCTGTCGGGCGGTGATGGCGATGATACGCTGACCGGCAGCGATGTGGCCGACACGATCTATGGCGGGAAAGACGACGACACGCTGGACGGCGGTATCGGCGACGATCTGCTGGTCGGCGGCACCGGCAACGACATCCTGCGCGGGGGCGAGGGCGACGACCTGCTGTTCGGCGGCGCGGGCAACGACACCTATACCGGCGGCGATGGCGACGATGTCATGCTGATCGGCGAAGACGGGGATTCCGTCACCGATGGCGGCGCGGGCAACGACAAGGCGATCATCTACAACCCGGCGGGCGTGTCGCTGTCGGTCGGCGGCTGGCTGGGGGTCGAGCGGATCTCGGGCTTCACCGGCGATGACACCATTGATGCCACGGGCAGCAATGTGCGGTTCACCATGGTCGGCAACGGCGGCAACGACCGGCTGATCGGGGGCTCCAAGGGCGACACCATCTTTGCCGGGGATGGCGACGACAACGTGTCGGGCGGCGGCGGCAATGACGTGCTGATCGGCGGCGCGGGCAATGACACCATCGAAGGCGGCGCCGGCGACGACTTCCTGCTGGGGGGCGCGGGCCGCAACACCTATGTCTTCGGCGATGGCGCCGGCAAGGACGTGGTGGTCGGCTTCAAGGATGGCACGGACCTGATCCACCTGGCCGGGCATTCGCAGATCAGCTCGCTGTCGGATCTGGACATCACCCAGATGGGCACGCACACGGTTGTCCGGGCCAAGGGCACCACGGCGCATCAGTTCACGCTGGCCGATTTCGATGCCACAAAGCTGACCACCGCCGATTTCCACTTCGGCATCACGCCGGGGGGACCGGCGCAATTCACCGTGGCGCTGAAGACTGACACCGGGGTGTCGGCCAGTGACAAGATCACCAGCAACGCCGACCTGATCGCCACGATCCAGAGCACGGCGGCGGTCAGCCAGGTGCTGGTTTCGCTGGACGGCGGCGCCTTCGTGGCGATCTCGGAAACGCCGGACGCCACGGGGAAGCTGGACCTGACCAAGGCGAGCCTGGACTCCGCGCTGGGAACAAGCCTGTCGGACGGTCTGCATACGGTGCATTTCGCGGTGGATGACGCCAACGGCGCCCGCAGCATCTCGCAGGCGCTGGATTTCACATTCGACACAACGGCGCAGACCTCGACCGCAGCGCTGGCGCCCAGTTCGGATACAGATCCGGTGGGCGACAACAGCACCTCGCTGGCCAAGGTCAAGCTGGTGGGCACGGGCGAGCCCGGCGCCACCGTTTCCGACGGCACGGTCTCGGCACTGGTCAAAAACGACGGCAGTTTCGCGCTGAGTGGGGTGGCCGTGGCCAAGGGCGCCAACACCCTCACGCTGACCACCACCGATGCGGCGGGCAATGCCTCGACCCTGAGCCTGACCATCACCGGGGTCGATCCGGTGGCCAGCGACACGCCGGTGCTGACGTGGAACCAGATCGCGCTGGACAGCATCGTTGACAACGCGGCCGGGGCGACAACGGCCAGCCGGGTCCTGGCGATGCAGTCGGTTGCCGTCTATGACGTGATCGCGGCGCTGGACGGAAGTTCGGCGGTGATGGCGGATGTGGATGCGCCCGCAGGGGCCGATCTGGCGGCGGCGGTCTCGGTCGCCTCGCACGCGGTGCTCAGCTATGCCTTCCCGGCCTTCGCGCCGGAACTGGACACGCATCTGGCCACAACACTGGCAGCCATCGGCGATGGTCAGGCCAAGACCGACGGCATGGCGCTGGGGCAAAGCGTGGCCAGCAAGGTGATCGCGATCCGCGGGCAGGACGGCTGGGATGATTTCGAGCCCTATCCCGGCAGCGACGTGCCCGGCGAGTGGCGCGAAACCGGCCCGTTCTACAATACCGCCGTGACGCCACAATACGCCACCATGGATCCATGGTCGCTGCAATCCACCGATCAGTTCCGGCCCGGCGGCCCGCCCAAGCTGACCAGCAAGGCCTATGCCGATGCGGTGGCTGAGGTGGCCGATATCGGCTCGCGCAACAGCACCACGCGGACCACCGATCAAAGCGAGGCCGCGCAGTTCTGGAAGGACGCGCGCGGCACCGAGACCACGCCGGGGCACTGGAATTCGATCGCGGCGGATTACCTGGCTTCGCAGGGGCTGGGATCGGCCGAGAACGCCCGCACCATGGCGGTGCTGAACATTGCCATGGCCGATGCGATGATCGCGGCGTGGGATGCGAAATACACCTTTGACTACTGGCGTCCCGAGGATGCCATCCGCGAGGCCGACAGCGACGGCAATCCGGCAACCGTGCAGGATGCCACCTGGAACCCCTATCTCTTTGCCCCGGCGCATCCGGAATACGTGTCGGGCCACGGCGCCGCCTCGGGGGCCGCAGCCGAGATCCTGACCGACCTCTTCGGCACCCAGGCCTTCAGCACCGAGTCGCTGGGCCTGCTGGGCACCACGCGCAGCTTTGCCAGCTATTGGGAGGCCGCGCAGGAAAACGCCGACAGCCGCCTCTGGGGCGGGGTGCACTATGATTTCTCGAACCAGGACGGGCTGACGCTTGGTCAGACGGTGGCCGACTGGGCGATGGCGGCCTTTACCTCGACCACCGATTCCGCGCCGCCGGTCATCGTCGTCGACAGCTTCCCGGATTACGTCGCGAACCAGCCCATCGACCTGACCGGTGCCGCGCTGGACGCGCTGTCGGGGCTGGCCGGGCTGACGGTGTCGGTCAACGGCGGGGTACCCACGGATGTCGGCACTGATGCGGCGGGCAATTTCGCCTACACGCTGAACGGGCTGGCGGACGGCCAGTACGATCTGGCCTTCCGCGCCACCGATGTGGCCGGCAACCAGAGCGCCACCCTGAACCACACGGTGCTGGTGGATAGCCTGGCGCCCAGCGTGACGCTGACCAGCACCGATGCCAATGGCGACCTGTCGGGCATCGGCGCCCGGCTGACCGGCACCATCGACGGCACCGGATCGCCGGTCATCGCGCTGGCCTATCAGATCGGCGGCGGCACCACCGTGCCGATCTCGTTCAACAGCACCACCGGCGCGTTCGACACCCGGCTGAACCTGTCCGGCGTTGATGCCGGCGATCACACCGTGACGCTGATCGGTGTCGATGCGGCGGGCAATTCGCTCTCGCAGGACATCGACCTCTCGCTGACCACAGCCGTGCCCTTCGTGGTGACCCAGAGGTATCCGGCCGAGGATGCCAGCGATGTCGGCTCGACCTTCCGGCCCGAGGTGCATTTCTCGCGCCCCGTCGATGCGACCACCCTGACCACCAGCACCTTCTACATCACCGACACCGGCGGCGCGGTTCTGCCGTCGCAGGTCAAGCTCAGCGCCGATGGGCTGAAAGCCTGGCTGTTCCCGGCGCAAGCCATGCCCGGCGCCAGCAAGATCACCGTTCATTTGGACGGCGACAACATCAAGGCCACCGACGGCGCGGTGCTGGACGGCGACGCCGATGGCGCGGCGGGGGGCGGCTTTGCCAGCAGTTTCTCCACCGTCTCGACCGCGGCAGTGTCGAACACCACGATCACCGGTTATCTGGTTGATCCCGGCAATGATCTGAAGCCGATGACGGTGGACGATTACTCGCGCGGCCCGGACGGCACCGATTTCACCGATGACGATGTGTTCAAAAGCCCGATCGAAGGCGCCGAGGTCTATATCCTGGGGCTGGAGCAATTCAAGGTCACCACCGACGCCACGGGGTATTTCGAGCTGACCAACGTGCCCTCGGGCAACGTCAAGGTGGCGCTGGACGGACGCACCGCAACAAATCCGCCCAACGGCATCTTCTGGCCCGAGATGGTGATGGATGCGACCATCATCGCCGGGCAGGAAAACACCCTGATGGCCGCGCAGGGCACCCCCGAACAGCGGGCGGCGGTCGAGGGCCGGGGCGAGGTCTATCTGCCGCGCGTGCCCAGCGAGATCCTGACCGATCTGTCCGACACCGCTGAAACCCAGATCAACGTGCCGGTGTCCGCCGCGCAGGATCTGACCGCCGAGCAGCGCAACGCGATCCAGCTTGTGGTGCAGCCCGGCACCGCCGTCGATGAACACGGCGATCCGGTCAGCAACGCGCAGGTCGGCATTTCGACGGTGCCGCCGGAACTGGTGATGGACATGCTGCCTGCGGGCATCATGCAGCACACCTTCGACCTGACCATCCAGGCCCCCGATGCGGCGGTCTTCACCACGCCGGCGCAACTGACCCTGCCCAATGTGTTCAACGCCGCGCCGGGCACCAAGCTGAACCTGCTGTCCTTCGATCACACCACCGGACGGCTGGTGATCGAGGGCACCGGCACCGTCAGCGCCGATGGCAAGACCGTCACCACCGATCCCGGCACCGGCATCACCAAGCCCGGCTGGCACGGTATGACCCCGCCGGGCGGATGCGGCGGCGACGGCGATGCGCCCGAGCAGCCCGATGATCCCTCGCCGGCGGACATGACCACCTATTCCGATCCGGTCATTCAGGCGTTGATGCTGGGCGATGGCGGCAATGTCGTCTTCACCCGCAGCTTCAGTGCCGAAGCTGCCCTTCCGAATACGCCGACCCCGCCGCCCGGCGGCGCGGACTGCGATCCCCCGGCCCCGGCGCAGGACACGGCCACCGAGAAACAACCCGACAAGGTCATCAAGATCACCGTCGACGGCAAGGCCGCCGAGTATCTGAAACTGACCGGCAGCATCAACGGCTTCAGCCACACCGAGAACCTGAAGGCCGGATCCGGCAAGACCGCGAAATTCGAACTGACGTCAAAGACCTTCACGGAAATGTTCGGCGCCAAGAAACTGGCGGATCCCAGCGTGATCCAGGACATCTTGTACGCGTCCTCGGTGGTGATCGAGACCACCAAGACCAACACCGACGGCTCCAAGGACACCACGATCGAGAAGATCGTGCTGTCGCGCCTGATCGACGTCGCGGATGACGATCACACGGCGCCGACGCTGGAGTTCTCGGAAACCGTCAGCACCGGTTCCGTCAAGCGAGATCGCCCGATCAAGATCGAAGCGGGCGCCGATGCGCCGACCCTGAAAAGCACCGGAAGCAACGAGTTTTCCGTGGATGCCACGGGCAAGGTTACCTTCGATCCGAACGCGAACGGCGCACGGACCGGCAAGCTGGCGGTCGAATTCAACGTGACCAACGGTGACAAGTCGAAAACCGCAAACGCGCTGGAGCTGGCCCTGAAGGGCAAGGGCGCACCGATTCAGAAAATCCTCGTGGACGAGGCCGAGATTGCCGCCGCCCTGAAGGTGATCGCGGATGGCACCGACCCGAACATCACGGCAAACACGACGGCGGCCGAGAAGGGGCTGATCGACAACATAGCGCCGCCGCCGCCCGTTGGTCCCCCGGCCCCGAATACCGAGCGCGCGGATCTGGCAAAAGCCATTCGGGATCGCGTCAAGGATTTCTTTGATCCTTACAAGGAGGGGATCCTGCTGGGCGCCTCGGGCGATGCCAACCTGATGGAAATCGACTTCAGCAGCAAGGCGCCCACTGTTCGCGGCGGCAAAACCTTCTACACGTTCGGAACAGTTGGAACGACGACGCAACGTATAGATAATACGGGTGATATCAAGGCGCTCGTGACAAACAAGGACAAATACGGAGCGCCCGAGCAAGCCTTCCGTCTCGATAAGGCAATCAACCAGAGCTACACCGATCCCGGCGATGTCAGCATCTACATGAACTCGTTCTTCGAGATCGCCAATTTCACGACCGCCGACCAGATCCGGAACTCGGTTGCCAAGACGATTACCCATGAATTCGGGCACACGCTGGGCCTGCGGCACACCCATACGTCCAACAACAACATCACGGTCAACGGGGTTGCGGGCGTCAAGGACATCATGAAACAGGGTCTGGACAATGCCGGCACCCTGGTCGTCACCGCGATCACGGCGGGGGCCCTGAAGCTTGCGACCAATATCGCCTATACGGCGGCGGATGCGGCCAAGGCGTTGAACTATTACGTGGCGCATTTTGCCGAGAAGGCCAACGGCTTTGACCTGCATATGGTGGGGGCGGCGCATGCAGACGGCGCCTATCTTGATGGCTCGCCCGGACTGGTCGAGGAAGAGGTCATCCCGGACCCGATTGTCGGCACCGTTGCCGCGATTTTCGAGGCGGGGACGGGCGTCCTGGTGACCGGACTTGCCGATTTCGGGTTTGTGGCCGTTGATGGCCCAGGCGGGCAGGCGGTCACCAAGACGTTCCAGATCATCTCTCTGGGCACGGATCCATTGGTCATCGATGATGTTGCCGCGGCCAATGCGCTGTTTGCCGTCACCAATTTCACCGGACCCGTGACACTGAACACGGGCGAGGTCGCCACGTTCGATGTGACCTTCGATCCTTCCCACAAGGGCACGGTCGCCGATCAGTTGACCGTGTCCTGGAACCAGGATTCGGGCGATCAGGTGATTCAGCTGACCGCCAGTGGCGTTCTGCCGACCCCGTCAATTTCCGTCACCAGCGACACTTCGAACCTGGGTGGCGTGGATCGCGGCGCGACGGCCACCCAAGCCGATATGTTCACCATCACCAACGACGGTCTGCAGGATCTGGTGATCGACGGCATCAGCCTGGATCCGGGCGCCGCGTCGTTCGGCCTTGTCGGGGTGCCGACGGACCTGGCGACCAATCCGATCACGCTGACCACGGGCGAGTCCTTCTCGTTCGGCGCGTCGTTCAAAGGGGTTGCACCGGGATTGGCACGGGGGGCGGTTTCGATCTCGTCCAATGACCCGAACACACCCAGCTTCGAGGTGGCCGCTGTCGCGACCTCCTTCGACGGGCAGCATTATTTCGACTGGGGCAATGACTTCATCGCGGTGGATATCGCGGGCGACGTGTTGCGGACCAAATCCGACGACGATGGCAGCTTCAGCCTGTTCCTGCCGTCGCAGGAAGACTATACGATCACGGTCTTTGATCCCGACAGCGGGCTGGTTGCAGTCAACTACGGCACCACGTCGCCTTCCGGGCAGGGCACCGATCTGGCCTCGGGGCTGGTGTTCCGGCCCTCGACGGCCGAGGACAAGGATTTCGACGGGCTGGCGGCAGACATCGAGCACGCGGTCGGCACCTCGGACATCAACCCTGACAGCAACGCTGACGGCATCTCGGACTTCAACGCGGTTCTGTCGGGGATCGAGGCGCTGGACCCGTTTTCGACCAACCTGGGCGTGGTGCGCACGCTGGCGCTGAACGGCGAGGTCAAGGCCATGTTCGCGGCCCGCGATCAGGCCGCCGATGGCTCGACCACCGATCCGTTGCTGGTGCTGACCGCCACCGGGCTGTCGGTGATCGACGTCACCGACCCGCGCGCGCCGACTGTGGAGTCCGTCACCGCCATCGCCAAGGTTCGCGACGGAGACTTCGACGCGGCGCTGGACCTGATGGTCGTGGTCGCCACCGATGGCACCACCCACATCTGGGATCTGAGCGACACCAGCGCCCCGGTGGATCTGGGTGAGCTGACCACTGGCGCGGGCCATGTGGCCGCGCGCGACGGGCAGGCGCTGATCTCGGTCAGCGGTGCGGTCAAACTGTTCGACCTGACCACCGGCGACGAGATCGAAAGCATCTCGCTGGGCAGCAATGTCGCCTCGGTCCGAGGGCTGGTGCAGGAGGGCGCCTTTGCCTATGCGCTGGACAACCGCGGCACCCTGCATGTGATCGAACAGCTGGGCGATCAGCTTTTGCTGCGCGGATCGGTGAGCGTCGGCCTGTCGGCGGCAGAGCGCAAGCTGTTTGCTGGCGACGGCGTGGTTTATGTGCCGGCCTCCAACGGGTTCCAGGGCGGCTATGTCACGGTGGACGTGTCCAGCCCCGACGCGCCGTCGGTCATCAGTGGCGCGGATGACACCTCGCTGGGCGGCAACGCCATTGCCCTGAACGGCGCCGGGCGCGGTCTGGTCGTCGGCGATCCGGGCGGCGTGTTCGGCGTGGATGCCATCGATGTCATCAACACGTCCAGCCCGGCCAATACCGGCAGCTTGATCACCCGCTACACAGTGGACAGCAAACCCACCGATGTGCTGATCGCGGCGGGCGTCGGCTATGTCGGCGCGGCCGATGGCAAGCTGCATATCGTCAACTTCCAGCCCTTCGACACCAGCGGCGTGGCGCCCCAGGTGTCGCTGATGTCGGCGGATGTGGACATTGACCCGGCCACCGCCGGGGTGCAGATCCTGGAAGGCAGCCTGATCTCGCTGGATGCGATGATCACCGACGATGCCGGGCTGAGGTCGGTGTCGCTGCTGGTCGACGGCGATCCGATCATCGTGGACCTGTCCTATCCCTTCGACCTGAACGCGCGCATTCCGCTGCTGGGCAGCGGCGAGACCAGCCGGCCGATTTCGCTGCAGATACGAGCCACCGACACCGGCGGCAATGTCGGGCTGAGCACGCTGATCAACGCCGAGATCGTGCCGGATACGATCCCGCCGATGCTGGAATTCTCGACCCTCGATCCCGGCGCGCTGTACGGCCGGTCCAAGCGCGGCTTCAGCTTCACCTTCGATGAAGCGCTGGATCCCACAATCGATCTGGCGGCGGCGTTCCAGTTGACCGGCCCGTCGGGGGTGGTGACGCCCGCATCGATGCTGTTGCGGTCGGGCGACCGGACGGTGTCGCTGACCTACCCGGTTTTGGAAGAGGGCAGCTACACCATGGCGCTGGTGGGTGGCGCGATCACCGATGTGGCCGGCAACGCCACCTCGGCCACCGACCAGACCTTCGACTTCGAACTCGGCACCTTCTCGAACGAATGGACCGGGGCGGCGGGCGACAACCTGTGGGGCACGGCAGGCAACTGGACCACCGGCGTGGTGCCCGATGCCACCGACGATGTGTTCGTCGGCAATCTGACCGGCGAGGTCGTGTTGCGCAACCTTGGCGATGTGGACCTGAAATCGCTGGTGGCCGAGGCGCCGCTGCGGATTTCCCACGGCACCCGGCTGACGACCGAGTTCGATGCATTGCTTGAGGATGTGACGCTGGAGTCGCATACGGCGGCGCTGGAAGTCGGCAGCATCGGCCAGATCGACATTCTGAACCTGACCCGTGGCACCGTGGACGGGCCGGGCATGATCAATATCGAGGAAGAGCTGAACTGGCGCGAAGGCACCTTTGGACAGGGCGGGCTGCTGACCGTCGAGAATGGCGCGCTGGCGCGCTTTGGCGTGGACTATGACCCCGAAGCCGACGTGCCCTATCCGACGACGCAGCGCCTGTATCGCGATCTTTTGCTGGAAGGCAACGGGACCGTCGGGGCCGGGCAGCTTCGACTGGGTCTGACCCAATACAACCCGACGCTGGCACAGAACGAAACCATCGGCGGGCGGCTGACCATCGCGGCGGGGTCGGAACTGGAACTGACCAACTTCAATTCCGACATTCTGCTGAACTCCCACTTTGGCGGCGCCGGGGTCGAAAACCTGGGCACCCTGCGCAAGACCGGCGGCGGCACCTCGCAGGCGGCGCCGTTCAACGACACGCTTGGACAGGTGGTGATCGAGGACGGCTTCGTCTCGATCCCCTCCGGGGCAACACTGCGGCTGACCGATCAGGACGACCTTGCCCAACTGAAAGGGCTGAAGATCGACGGCGGCACCCTGATCCTGGACAGCGATGTGACACTGGGCGACTTCCAGATGGCCAGCGGCACCGTGCAGGGCGTGGGCGACCTGACTCTGACCAGAACCGCGCTGGTCACCGGCGGCACCTTCCGCGGGACCGGCGACATCGTGGTGCCTGATGGCGAGACGCTGAAACTGGGTCAAACCTATGACCCCGAGGTCTATCCCTCGACCGGCTACATCACCATGGCCCGCGATCTGGACGTGTCCGGAGATGTGATCCATGCCAATGCCAATCTGGGGCTGGGCGACGCCGTCTACGACCCGACGCTCGGGCAATACGTCTATACCGACAGCGCGATCACCGTGCAGAGCAGCGGCGTCTACACGTTCAGCAGCCCCTTCGCGGACATGAGCGTCAACTCCCCGGCGCAGAACACGGCCTCGGGGATCAGCAACGCGGGCGGCATCGTCAAGACCGGCGGCGGGGCGGCAGGCGCGGCTTTCATCGGCGCGCAGACCGGCACCTTCGATTTCCGCGATGGCATTCTGGAAATCACCAACGGCACCTTCACCCTGACGCAGGCGCTGATAGACGCGGGCTTTGACCGGTTGCAGATCGCTGGCGGCACCGTCGTTCTGGACGAGGATGTGACCCTGACGGAACTGACCATACAGGGCGGATCGCTGGAAGGCGCAGGCTCGGCCACGGTGCAGGACATGAAATGGAACGGCGGCGAAGTCTCGCTGGCCGGCGGTCTGGATATTCCAGCCGGGGCAACGGCCACCCTTGGCAACCAGTATTACTATTTCTCCGTGCCGACGCTGGCCACGACCATGACCGTCGACGGTACGCTGACCATTTTCAACAGCGGCCTCACGCTGGGCGCCTCGTTGACCGATGCCGGAACAACGACCCCGACCCCCACCGCGGGCATCGTCCAGTTGAACGCCACCGGCGTGGCCGAATTCCATGGCCAGACATACCTGAACGACGGGCTGAACGACGGCACCCTGTCGGGCTTCACCGGCACCGGGACCTTGCGCAAGGTCGGCGCGAGCACCTCGTCGCTGATGGTACAGGATTTCGCCGGAACCATCGACGATCCCCATGGCCAGTTCCTGTTCAACACGGGCTATTCGACGATCACCCAGGCCACGCTGGACGGCGGGCTTTCGGTGCTGAAGATCGACGGCGCGACCGTGATGGCCAACGAGGATCTGAGCATCGACACCCTGTCGCTGCTCAACGGACGTCTGGATGGTACCGGCAGCCTGACCGTCAACAGCCAGATGGACTGGACCGGCGGCAGCACCAATGGCAGCGGAGATCTGGTGATCGCCAGCGGCGCCCATGTCAACTTCGGCGACACCGCCACGCCCAACGCCTATGTGCGCTATCTCTATCTCGGGCGCGACATGACGATTCAGGGCACGGCCGACATGGGCAATGCCTTTGTGTATCTGGGCAACCGGTACTACGACCGGGCCACCCAGGCGACGATCACGCAGCCGGGCTTTTTGACCGTCGATACCGGCGGCACCCTGGATTTCCAGAACACGCAAGGCGACCTGCGCATCTATAATCACGCCTATTTCGCGGCAGGGGATGCGATCGGGATCGTCAACCTCGGCGCCATCACTGCCAGTGCGGGCACCCAGACGACCCGGCTGACCATGGCGCGTCACGAAGGCAGCATCACCGCCGCCGACGGGCGCTTCGAAATCGACGCGGGCGTGTTCGAAGTGGATCAGGCGACCGATGATGGCATCTTCGCCATCGCCGATGTGGTCGGCGGCACCGTCAACATTCTGGAAGACGTGTCTTGGGCCGAGTTGACCATGGCGGGCGGCACGCTGTCCGGCCCGGGCGACCTGACCCTGACCAGCGCCCTGAACTGGAACAACGGCACCTTGTCCGGCGATGGCAAGGTGATCCTTGCGCAAGGCGCCAACGGAGAGATCGGGGCCGGTGCGGCCAGTACCGCGACGCTGTACCTGCAACGCGAACTGGTGGTCGCCGGAGACGCGGACATGGAAGGCGCGCTGCTGCGGCTGGGCAATTATGTCTACGACGCTACGCAGGGGCTGAACATCAACCAACCGGGGGTTCTGACCATCGATCCCACCGGCACCCTGCGCCTGATCGGGGACAATGCCAATTTCAGCAACTACCGCAGCATCGGCCCGGCGGCCGCGGCCGGCAACCAGATCGACAACAACGGCCAGATCATCAAGGACGGCGGCGGCATCAGTTCGGTCTCGAACGGGGTGCAACTGGTCGGCTCGGGCAGCTACCTGACCCAGGACGGGGTGTTCGAGGTGCGCAGCGGCACGACGCTGGTCATCAACGGATCGGCCGCTCTGTCGCACATCCGCCTGAATGGCGGCACCCTGGACGTGACCGCCGACAGCAGCATCACCGATCTCGAGGTCGTGGCGGGCACCGTGACGGGGGTCGGCGATCTGACCATCACCGGCGATTATCGCCAGACCGGCGGCACGCTGACAGGCACCGGGACATTGATCATCGGCACCGGCGCTGCGGCGCAATTCGGGCCCGAGTACACCGGCGTCAGTGCCGCATCCCACATCTCGCTGGACGTGGCGCGCGACCTGACGATCCAGGGTACGGCCACCGTCGAGCAGGCGTATCTGCGGCTGGGCGTCGCCGGCACGCCGCACGCCGGGGTCGATGTGACCATCGCCACGGGCGGCACCCTGAACATGGAAGGCGCGCATGCGCGGTTGCAGGACTACCGATCCTCGGCAGGCTTGCCCAATGCGGTCATCAACAACGGCACCATCCAGAAAACCGGTGATGGCGTTGCCGAGATCGACCCGACGATCGCCTTGTCAGGCAGCGGCAGCGTGTCCGCACCCACGGGCCAGATCACCACGCCCGCCGGAGATGTCGGCAGCTTCACGCCTCCGGCCACGACGCCGATCTATGCCGATACGGTGGGCAACGGGGTCACGCGGGTCGTGACCGCCGCCGACGGGGTCACCGACATCTCGGTCACTGGCGGCGTGTTGCAGGTGGACGAGGACATCACCCTTGCCAACCTGTCGATGACCAACGGCCGCATCGAGGGCACCGGCATCATCACCGTCACCGGCCGTTTCGACTGGCAGGGCGGCGAGTTCCGGGCGGGAGGCGAGGTCATCGTCGCCGCCGGCGCGCAGGCGGTGCTGGGCGAGGCTCTCAACGTCGAGGCCCCGGTCAACCACGGCAGCCTGTATCTGGGCCGCACCCTGACCATCGCGGGATCCGCGGTGCAGGAGCAGGCGACCCTGCGGCTGGGATCGACGCAATCGGGCCCCGACACCCACGGCATCCTGAACATCACCAGTACCGGCAGCTATGAGGCGCGCGATTTCAACTCGGACATCTATCGCTATCGCGATGCCAGCGACGGCACCCTGTCCGAGATCATACTGGACGGCAGCTTCACCAAGACGGGCACCGGCCAGACTCGCCTGAACGGCCTGCCGGTCTCGGGCAGTGGCACGCTGTCTCATGCCGGAACCGGCACCGGCACCCTGTATCTGGACAACATGACCACTACCATGGACAGCCCCGGATCCACGCTGACCGGCGATATCGAGATCTCGGGCGGGCGGTTCATCATCGACGCGGATACCGATCTCAGCGGTCTGACCAGCCTGCGGGTCATCAACAGCACGCTCATCGTCTCGGGCGATGTCAGCCTTGCAGGGCTGATCCTGCAAGACAGCACCATGCATGTGATCGATACCCTGACCGTGACCGGCAGCTACACGGCCTATGCCTCGACCGTGACGGGGGGCGGCGAGGTGATCGTCGATGCGGGCGCAAGTGCCGAGATCCTGTCCAACCGGAGCTATCCCACCAATCACTACCTTGGGGTCACCCTGACTGTCGATGGCGACCTTGTGGTCGATGGCAGCGTGGTTCGGATGGGTCAGTCGTACTATGACAGCACCCAGGCGCAATACGTCTCGTTCGGCGGCCGGGTGGACGTGGGCACCACGGGCAGCCTGACCCTGCGCGGCGATTACGGCGATATCGTGCTTGGCCAGACCGTTGCGGGCGTCACCGCCGAGGTTGTTGTCGATGGCACTCTGATCAAGGAAGGCGGCGGCACCAGCAATATCTACGGGGTCCAGCTTGGCGCCACTGCGACCGTGCAGATCGTGGACGGGGTCCTGGAATTGACCGGCGGGACGCTGGATCTGACACAGGCAATGGTGGACGCGGGCCTGACCGACATCGCGCTCAGCGGCGGCGAATTGGTGATCACCGAGGACATCACGCTGACCAGCCTTGCGATCTCGGGCGGCACTCTGTCCGGGGATGGCGATCTGACGATCACCACCGCGCTGACCACCACTGGCGGCGGCACCTTGAGCGGCGGGGAGATCATCATCGCCGATACCGCCAAGGCCGAGATCGGCAGCTACTACTACAGCGCCCTTGGCCGTAACCTGACGGTGCATGGCGAGGCTGAAGTGACCAATGCCATGTACCTGGGCGTACAGACCTATGACCAGACACTGGCGCAATATGTCTACACCGGCGGCGTGCTGGATGTGTCGGCAACCGGCACCCTGCGGGTGTCCGGTGCGGGCGCGATCCATCTGACGACCACGCCGCCCGCGGGCACCAACTGGGGCGTGACCTCGACCGGGACCATCGTGTCCGAAGTGCCGGAACTGAACATCCCGCTTCTGGATGGCAGCGCCAGCAGCTTCCAGCTGAACAACGGGGTTATTGTGCATTCGCGTGGCGATCTGCTGCTGACCCAGGCCATGGTCGATGCCGGGCTGACCGGACTGAAGGTCACCAGTGGGACTGTCACCGTTGACGAGGATGTCACCCTGCCGCGCCTGAGCCTCAGCGGCGGCGAGGTGAAGGGCACGGGCACGCTGACGGTCAGCCAGGACTTCGACTGGGTCTCCGGTACCATGAGCGGCACCGGCGTGACCCATCTGGCCGATACCGCCGACGTGCTGTTCGGATATGACCCCGCCACCACCACCGCGTCCGGATTCGGATACCTGACCCGCACGCTGGAGATCGAGGGCGATGCCGACCTGGGCAACATGACCCTGTCGCTGGGCCAGCGCGGTATCTATGACAGCACCACGGGCCTGTATGCCTTCGACCACGGGGTGGTGTCGGTGCTTGGCACCGGGATGCTGACCATCAACGGGGATCGCAACAGCATCAGCCGCAGGTATTCGGGCTATGACGAGGACGACAGCGGGGTCGCCAACGCGGGCGCCATCGTCAAGACCGGCGGCGGCATCTCGGCGATATCGCTGCTGTCCAACACCGGCACCTTCGATTTCCAGGACGGGATTCTGACCCTCAGCGGCGGAGAGCTGACCTATTCGCAGGCATTGATCGACGCGGGCTTCACCGAAATCGTGGTGCAAAGCGGCACCTTCACCGTGTCCGAGGCGCTGTCGGTCGACAATCTGACCGTCACCGGCGGCACGCTGATCATTCAGGACGATGTGACCGTCCTGCAGGCGTTCGACTGGCAGCACGGCACCATCGAGACCGGGGATGCGACGCTGACCATCGCCGACACCGCCACGGCCACGTTCGGCCTGCCCTTCGATCCCGAAAACCCGTTCAGCAGCCACACTGTGAACCTGCGCGGCGACATGGACGTGGCGGGCACGGCGGCGTTCGGAAGCGTGCAACTGTATCTTGGCCAGTCCACCTACAATTCGCAGTTGCGTCAGTACGAACAGAAGCCCGGAACGCTGGACATCCTGTCCACCGGGGTTCTGACCATGGACGGGCCGCGGGCGGATATTCTGGTCAGCTCGTTCAACAACGGGGTCACAACCGGCGTTGATGTCGGGGTCAACGTGCAGGGCACGCTTGCCAAGATCAACGGCGGGTCCAGCGAGGTGCCGCTCTACGGCGACAATACCAGCGGCACCTTCCAGCAGGTTTCGGGACAGTTCGCGCTGACCGCGCCCTGGCAGGACTCGGGCCTCACCGAGGTGGTGCTGACCCCCGAGATGGTGGCCAACGGGCTGGATCACGTGCGGGTCGAGGATGCCGTGCTGTACGTCGGGCAAGATCTGTCGGTCGGAACGCTGGAACTGGCAAACAACGCGGCGCTGGCCGGGCCGGGCGATGTCACCGTCACCGGCGGGTTCGAGATCAGCGATGCCTCGCTTCTGGGGACCGGGGATCTGATCCTCGACGCCGCTTCGGTCAGCCGCTTCGGTGAGGCCGCGATCCCGGATCAATACGATGTCGCCGAGGCGATCCTGATTGCCCAGACCGTCGAGGTGCGCGGCACCGCGATCATCGAACAGGCCGACATGCTGCTGGGCGGCAGTCAGGCCAGCGGAAATGGCTTCTTCGACACCGACGCCTTCCAGTTCGTGACCGATCTGGACACTGCCGCGCCGGGCACCCTGGTCATTGCCGATACTGGCACGGTTGAGTTCTTTGGTCCGCAGACCGATTTCGACCTGGGCAACGACGCCCCGGCCACTGCGGCCAGCGGCATCAGCAATGCCGGGACCATCCTGAAGTCGGGCAGCGGCACGACCACCATCAACACCGGCATCGATTTCGACAGCACCGGCATCATCCAGGTGATCGGCGGCAGTTTCGACGCGCCGGGCACGGTGTTCGACTTCGGGATCTGACGAAAGTCACCCCGCCCCGGCGTTGCGGCCGGGGCGGGGTTTGGCAGCGGCTCAGGCCGCCAGCGGCAGGATGCGCTGATCGTCGGCGTCAAAATAGAACGCGTCGTCGGGATTGTAGCCCAGCGTCACGCGGGCGCCGACCGGCGTGTTGTCCTGCCCGAACAGGCGCACCGTCAGTGTCTCGCCCTGATCGGTGCGCACCAGCAGGTTGGTGTCGCCACCCAGACGTTCCACATGGGTGACCTCGCCCGAGATCTGGCCATCGTCGCGGAAGGACAGGTACTCGGGGCGGATGCCCAGTGTCTGGCCCGCAGGCAGACCCGCCACCGACCGCGCCAGGAAGTTCATCGACGGCGACCCCAGGAACCCGGCCACGAACTTGTTGGCGGGATTGTTGTACAGGTCCATCGGGCTGCCCACCTGTTCGATCCGGCCGTCGCGCAGCACGACGATCTTGTCGGCCAGCGTCATAGCCTCGATCTGGTCATGGGTCACATAGATCATCGAGGCCGACAGGGTGCGGTGCAGGGCCGCGATTTCCACCCGCGTGTTCATGCGCAGGGCGGCATCCAGGTTGGACAGGGGTTCGTCGAACAGGAACAGCTTGGGATCGCGCACGATGGCCCGGCCGATGGCCACCCTCTGACGCTGACCGCCCGACAGTTCCGAGGGACGGCGCGCCAGGTATTTGTCCAGATCCAGCATCGCGCTGGCCTTGCCGACACGCTCTTCCACCACTTCCTTGGACTGGCCTTCCTGTTTCAGGCCCAGCCCCATGTTGTCCTTAACGGTCAGATGCGGATACAGCGCGTAGGATTGGAACACCATGGCGATGCCGCGGCGGGCGGGCGGCACGGTGTTCACCACCTCGTCGCCAATGGTGATGGTGCCGCTGGTGGCATCTTCCAGCCCCGCGATGACGCGCAGCAGCGTTGATTTCCCGCAGCCCGAGGGGCCGACGAAGACGACGAATTCACCTTCTTCCACGGTCAGGTTGATGTCTTTCAGGACATGAACGGGGCCGAAGGACTTGTTGACGTTTTCCAGTTTCAGGGCGGTCATTGCAGGTCTCCCAGAGAAATTGTTTGGCCGGTGCGGATGCTGTCATCGGCGGCAAGGCAGATGCGCAGGGATTGCACGGCGTCGGTCATGTGACGGTCGAGGTCGGTATCATTGGCGATGGCGTCGAGGATCCAGGCGGCTTCGGCGTCGCAAAGCGCCTGGTGGTCGGGCTCATCAGGCAGCTCGATGCGGCGGTCGTTGCCAAGGCGGTGCACCAGCAGGCCACCGACGCGGGTGTGGCCGCCGATGTCATCGCTGTCGCCCTTGTCGGCATCGACGATGGACACCGCGCCATTGGGGCTGACCACATCCTTCACGAAGAAGGCGGTTTCCGACATCATCGGTCCCCATCCGGCCTCGTACCAGCCGACGGACCCATCGTCGTAGATCACCTGGAACTGGCCATAGTTGTACATGTCCGGGGCGATCTCGTCACTCAGCCGCACCCCCATGCCATGGACCCGCACGGGGGTGGCATCGGTGATCTGGCACATGACGTCGACGTAGTGCACGCCGCAGTCCACCAGTGGAGAGGTGGTCTTCATCAAGGCCTTGTGGGTCTCCCACGCAGCCCCTTCGGACTGCTGGTTCAGGTTCAGACGGAACACATAGGGGCCGCCAAGGGCGCGGGCCTCGGCGATCAGCCGCTGCCAGCTGGGGTGATGGCGCAGGATATAGCCGACCCCCAGCTTGCGGTTCAGGCGTCGGGCGGTGTCGGCGACGCGTTGCGCGTCACCGGCCGTGCCCGCCAGGGGCTTTTCCACGAAGACATGGGCGCCCGCTTCCATCGCCGCCACGGCATAGTCGGCGTGGCTGTCGGTATAGGTGGCGATCACCACCAGCTCCGGCTTGGTCTGGGCCAGCGCTTCGCCATAGTCGCTGAAGCGCGGGTAGTTGGCCAGGGCGTCGGGCAGATCCACCGGCGAGCGGTTGACGAGCCCCACGACTTCGGCGTCTCGGTGGGCATGGTGCGCCAGCGCGTGGCTGCACCCCATGTTGCCCAGTCCGGCGATGAGAACCCTCATTTCACCGCCCCCGAGGTGATGCCGCGGATCAGTTGCCGCGAGAAGATCACATAGAGGATCATCACCGGCAGGATCGCCATCGACAGGGCCGACAGAACCGCGTTCCAATCCGTCACGAACTGGCCGATGAACACCTGGCTGCCCAGGGTCAGGGTCTTAACCTCTTCCGCAGGGGCCAGGATCAGCGGGAACCACAGGTCATTCCAGATCGGGATCATGTTGAACACCGCGACCGTGGCCATGGCGGGCCGCACCAGCGGCAGAACCAGCCGGAAGAAGATCTTGTATTCGCTCAGCCCGTCGATCCGCCCGGCGTTCTTCAGGTCGTCGCTGACGCCCTTCATGAACTCCGACAGGATGAACACGGCCAGCGGCAGACCTTGCGCGGTGTAGACCAGGATCAGCGCCCACAGGGTGTTGACCAGCCCGGTCGAGACCATCATTTCCAGAATGGCGACGGTGCCGATGCGGATCGGGATCATGATCCCCAGCGCAAGGTACAGCCCCATCAGGGTGTTGCCCTTGAACCGGTACTCGGCCAGGGCAAAGGCCGCCATGGCGCCGAACAGCAGGATCAGGGTCAGCGAGACCACGGTGACGATCATCGAGTTCTGGAAGTACAGGAAGAAATCCCCCTGTTTCATCACGGTCTCGTAGCCGATCATCGAGAAACTCTCGGCATTGGGCAGGGCCAGCGGTTCGCGGAAGATGGCCTTGCGGGTCTTGAAGCTGTTGATCAGGATCACGAAGACCGGGAACAGCGCGATGATGGTGTAGGTGATCAGCACCGCGTGTGCCGCGAAGGTGGTGCCCAGATTGGTTCTTGATTTGCTCATGTGTCCGCTCCTCAGAACTGGTAGCTGCGCAAACGGCGCTGGATACCGAACAGGTAGATGCACACGCCCACCAGGATGATGCCGAACATGGCCGAGGCGATGGTCGATCCCATGTGCGGATCGCCAAGCTGAAGCTGGAACCCGAAGAAGGTGCGGTACATGAAGGTGCCCAGGATGTCGGTCGAGAAATCCGGCCCGGCCAGCGCGCCCTGGGCGGCATAGATCAGGTCGAAGGCGTTGAAGTTGGCGACAAAGGTCAGGATCGAGATGATCCCGATGGAGGGCAGGATGAGCGGCAGCTTGATCTTGAAGAAGGCCTGCAAGCCGGTGATGCCGTCACATTCGCCGGCCTCGAGGATCTCGTCGGGGATCGACAGCAGGGCCGCGTAGATCAGCATCATCGGGATCCCGACGTACTGCCAGACGGATACAAGGCTCAGGGTGGTCAGGGCGTATTCTTCCTTGCCCAGCCACGGCTGGTACAGGAACTTCAGGCCGATGGCGTTGAGCATTTCAGGTGCAATGCCCCAGATCGGCGACAGGATCAGTTTCCAGGCGAAACCGACGATCACGAAGGACAGGATGGTCGGAATGAAGATCGCCGACCGGTAGAAGGCCGAGAACCGCAGCCGGGGCGAGGACAGGATCGCCGCAAGGGCGACACCGATCGGGTTCTGCACCAGCATGTGGATGAGGAAGAACCAGGCGTTGTTGCCAAGCGCGTTCCAGAACTGATCGGACCAGATCGCATCGCCAAAGAGGGTGCGGAAGTTCTGCAACCCGACCCAGACGCGCTGCTGTTCGATCTCGGAAAACAGGGACAGGCGCAGGGTGTTGAACAGCGGGTAGATCATGACCGCCGTGTAGACAAGGACGGCAGGCGCCAGGAAAACCAGAATGTGCCACCTGACTCGGGGTTTGGACGGCGTCGCCATCGGTAGTCTCCTTCGAATTTCGGGGGAGGGGGGTCCCCGGGCGGAGAGATGCGCCCGGGGCAGGTCAGGTCACGCTTATTGCTGCGGCGCGTACCAGCTGGACAGGCCGTCCTGCAGACGCTGGGCTGCGTCTTCCGGGCTTTCCTCGCCCTTGATCACGGCGACCGAGGCGTTCCAGGTCTCGTTTTCCAGGTTCGGCGTGCCGCGCGACAGGATCTGGTAGGTCGACCGGATCGAGCTTTCGCACTTGTCGCGCCACGAGATGAACTCCTGCGCCAGCGGATCTTCCAGGTTGACCGGCGCGTTGGACAGCGGGAAGAAGCCCGGCAGCGCGTTGGCGAAGATGTTCGAGAATTCCGACGAGGCCACCCAGTTCAGGAAGGTCGCGGCCGCTTCGGGATGCTCGGTGGCGGCGTTCATGCCGATGCCGATGTCGGTGTGATCCGAGATATAGCAGGTGTCGCCCGCATTCGGGACCGGCGGGTTGAAGGCGCCCATCTCGAAATCGGCCTGCGCGTTGAAGCCCGAGATTTCCCACGACCCGGCCGGATAGATGGCGGCGCGGCCCAGGGTGAAGATGTTCTGGCTGTCGGGATAGGTCTGTGCCTCATAGCCGTAGCCCAGATAGTCGCCCCATTTGGCCAGCTGGCGGAACGGTGCGACCCAACCTTCGTCGGTCAGCTTCTGCTCGCCGGCGAGCAGCGCGTTACGGCCTTCTTCACCTTTCCAGTAGTTCGGGCCGATGTTGTTGTAGCCCATGGTGGCAGCTTCCCACTGGTCGTTGGTGCCCATCGCCATCGGGGTGTAGCCGCCGTCTTCCGCGATCGCGTCCAGCACTGCAAAGAACTCGGCTTCGGTGGTGGGAACTTCCAGGCCAAGCTCGGCGAAGGCGTCCTTGTTGTAGATGAAGCCGTGGATCACCGAGGCCATCGGCACACAGTAGGTGGCGCTGCCGTCATCGGTGGACCAGCCGGATTTGGCCACATCCGAGAAGTTGGCCATGCCCTCAAGGCCGCTCAGGTCGGTCAGGTGGCCCGCGTCATACAGCGCCAGCGAGGCGTCGAAGGGGCGGCAGGTGATGATGTCGCCGGCCGAGCCCGCGTCCAGTTTCGAGTTCAGCACGGCATTGTATTCCGCCGGGGCCGAAGGGGTGAACTTCAGCTTGATGCCGGGGTGTGCGGCTTCGAACGCGGGAATGATCTTGTCCTGCCAGATGGTCAGGTCGTCGTTGCGCCAGCTTTCGATGATCAGCTCGGCATCCTGCGCCATGGCGGCGGTGCCGCTCAGCAGCGTGGTGACAAGCAGCGCGCCCTTCAGTGTGTTGAGTTTCATGTTTCTCTCCCTTGGGTTGGTCGTTTGATGAGGATTCAGGGTGTCTTTGCAGCCGTGGTCAGGCAAGCGTGAAGCCGTCCGCCTGCCTCGGCCAGCATCCTGCGGGCGGTGTCGGGGTCATGGCCCGACGCCACCAGCACGGCGCATTTGGTGTTCCAGTCGCAGGCTTTCAGCGCGTCTTGCGCCGCTTCGGGCGCGACGCCGGTGATTCGGCTGACGATGGTGGCCGCGCGCTTGCGCAGCTTGATGTTGTCGGGGATCAGGTTGACCATCAGCCCGTCATGCACATGGCCCATCAGCACGCCGGCCTGCGTGGACATCATGTTCAGCGCCACCTTCTGTGCGGTGCCGGCGCCCAGCCGGGTGGAGCCTTCGATGATCTCGGGTCCTGTCGGCAGGGCGATGGCCACATCGGCCATGGTCAGAAGCGGCGATCCGGGCACATTGGCAATGGCCACGACCGTCTGGCCGCGCGCCAGTGCCGCCTCGGCGAAAGCAATCGCAAAAGGAGTGGTGCCGCTGGCGCTGACCACGATGGCCAGATCGCCAGGCTGCATTGTCGCGACGGCGGTGGTGGCCTCGGCAGTGCTGTCTTCCGTGTTGCCGGGCATGGCGCCATCGGCGGGCACGCCCCCGGCCATGCAGATGCGGATCTGGTCCTGTGCAACCCCGAAGGTGCCGGGCAGTTCGCAGGCATCCGCAAGCGCCATCAGACCCGAGCTTCCCGCCGCCGCCCAGAACACCCGGTGCCCGGCCGACAAGGCCTTGGCCAGATGTGCCGCCCCGGCGTCGATCGCCGGTTTCGCATGGGCAACGGCAGCCACCGCTGCCTGCTGGGATGCCAGCATGGCCGACAGGGCTTCGTCCCGCGACAGGGCGTCGAGGGGCAGGATGCCGGATGCGGTGGACGGTGCGATGCTCAAGCTGATTCCTCCTTCAGTTGCCACAACAATACCTAAACAATACCTTTTGTCTACCAATTATTTTGCAAACTGCGGTTTCCCTCCTAAATCGGCTGTTTTTGCCTGCTTGCGCCGCAATTTCTGTTGGATTGGCTAAAAAGGTATGGTAACGGTATCTTATGAGCAGCCAAACTGAATACCAAATTTGCGCCGTTGATGGCGGAGGAACCGGATGCCGGGCGGTGATCGGGCGTTCGGACGGTGAGATTCTGGCGCGGGCCGCAGGTGGCCCGGCCAATTATACAACCAATCCGATACAAGCTACCGAAAACCTGCGGAAAGCTGTGGATCAGGCATTGTCGCTGGCCGGATCCGGCGCGCTGCCGTTGGAGCGGACCGTGGCGCATGTGGGGCTGGCCGGAATCATGTGTGAAGATGATTCGCAGGCGTTGGCGGCGCAGCTGCCGTTCGCGCACTGCTCGGTCTCGGACGATCGCCTGACCTCGGCCCTGGGCGGGCTGGGCGACCGCAATGGCGCGTTGCTGGCCATCGGCACCGGGTCTTTCGCCGCGGGTCGGCGCGGGGCGTCGGTGCGCTTTCTGGGTGGCTATGGCTTCAAGGCTGGCGACCAGGCCTCGGGCGCCTGGCTGGGGCGGGAACTGTTGTGCCACACGCTGCTGGCCTGCGATGGGCTGGCCGAGCCTTCGGATCTGACGCGCGCGGTTTTTGCCCGCTTCGACGAGAAGATCCATCGGCTGGCAACCTATTCCGCCACCTCCGACCCGTCGCAATTCGCCAGTTTCGCGCCACAGATCGTGGAGGCCGCCGGGGATGGCGATCCGGTCGGGCAAAAGGTGATGCGCGACGGGGCCGCCTATCTGAACGCCGCGCTGGACGCGCTCGCGCTGAAGGAAACGGATGCGGTTTGCCTGATCGGTGGGTTGGGGCCGCATTACGCGACCTATCTTGCCCCCCGCTACCAGGCGCTGATCGCGCCGTCTCAAGGCACGGCACTGGACGGCGCCATGACCCTGGCCCGCAAACATCTGGAGACAGCGTCATGACCGTAGCGGAATTCCTCGAACCGGAGGGGTGGTTCCATCCCGGCGCCGGACCCCGATACATGCAGCTGTGGCAGCGCCTGAACGACGGCGTGTCCCGCGGCATCCTGCAGCCCGGCAGCCCGCTGCCCGCCGAGCGCGAGATCGCCGCGATCACCCAGATGTCGCGCGTCACCGTCCGCAAGGCCTTCCAGATGCTGGCCGACGAAGGCACCATCGTCCAGAAGCAGGGCTCGGGCTCGTTCGTGGCGTCAAAGCCCGAACGGATCGAGCAGACCCTGTCACGGCTGACCTCGTTTTCCGAGGACATGACCCGGCGCGGCAAGACCTCGACCTCGCGCTTTCTGGAGCGCGGTTTCTTCATGCCATCGCCTGACGAGATCACCTCGCTGGGCCTGTCGTCCGAGGATTCGGTGGCGCGAATCGTGCGGCTTCGGATGGCCGATGGCGAGCCCATGGCGATCGAACGGGCCGCACTGCCCACCGACATCCTGCCCAATCCCCTTTCTGTCGAGACCTCTCTTTACGAAGTGCTGGAGCGTGACGGGTTCCGCCCGGTCCGCGCGCTGCAGAAGATTTCTGCCATCAATCTGTCGGCCAAGGATGCCGCGCTTCTGGCGGTGCCGGTCGGTGATGCCGGCCTGATGATCGATCGGACCTCGTACCTGGAAAACGGG
>NZ_JBFBVU010000028.1:0-51150 GCF_040689105.1 Meridianimarinicoccus marinus | reverse complement strand
TTCAAGGACAATACGCGGATGTTCTACGGCGACGCCAAGAAAAGCCTCGACGACCTGCTCACCCGCATCGCCTGACACAAAACACCCCAGGCCCCGGACAGAAACCCGGGGCCTGAGAGCAAAAAAAACCACCCCTCGAAGGGGGGCACAGACAAACGTCCCGGCACCTGTCGGGGCGTTTTCTTGCCCAGCGTTAGGGTTCTTTCCGCAAGGGGCGGACAATCGCTTGACGATCGCCTATATTGGGTCAAGAGCAGCGTATCGGGAAAACCCCGGACCATAGATTCTGGAGCAGAAACGCATGTCCCGCCCCATTCTGGCCCTGGCCGGCCTTGTCGTCCTTGCCGTCGGTACCTTCACCCTCGTCAGCGAGGAACGTGCTGGCAGCAGCGTGGCACCGCTTGCCATGGAAACCGCCTCGACGGCCGGGCTTGTGCCGCAGGCAGCCCCCGCAACCCCGGTTCGTGACGGGTATTCAAAGGACCGGCTGTCGCAATCCTATGGCACCGTGTGCGAAACCCCGCGCGGCGAATGCACGGTCTCGCCCAAGCCGATCAACGGGTTTTGCACCTGCAACGGCGCACCGGGCAAGATCATTCGCTAGATCAGTCGTCTTCCAGCACGCAGGCATCGACACGCGGATTGTGCGCAATCCGCACCGATTGCTTGTCGCGCCCCTCGCTGGTCCAGACTTCCAGCAGGCGCTTGACCCGCGCCGGATCGTCTCCGATCGCCACGGGCAGCCCTTCGAAATGGGCCAGGATCCCGCGCATGTCGGGCATCACCTCGATCCGGTTGGCCTTGATCCCGTCCAGCGTCACCACGGTGGAGCGCCACAGCCGTTCGCCCGAAATGGCGATGGTCAGATCACCGCTTTCCCGCACCCCGTAGCAGATCTGCAGCCGGGACGTTTTGATCCGGGGACCGCTGACAAGGCTGGTCGAGAACACCACGCCATCCAGGGCCGGGTAGTCGGGCGGCAACTTCAGGGTCACCGTGCGTTTTTCAAAACTGGGCATCAGCGCCGAAATACGCTCGTCAAGGGTCGCCGTGTTGTAGGTTTCGCGATTCAGCGGCACCCGGTCGATGTCGAGGAAGCCTTTCCAGATTTCCAGTTCCAACTCGTCCAGATAGGCGGGCACCGACACCAGTACCAGTTGCGAGGCGATCATCGGCTTCTTGATGCCTTCCTTGACGATGGACCAGCCGAAATCGAAGATTTTGGAGGCGTCTTCCAGATCGCCGCGCCGGCCTTCGCCCGAGGCGAAATTGATCAGGCTGGGGCGGGCCTCGACGCTGCGGTTCTGCTCCTGCAGCCCGAAGGACAGGGCGGCACCCAGGTTGGGCAGGCCGCTCAACCCGCCGGTCAATGCCTGTCGTTCGCCGGTTTCGCTGACCACGCCACTGACGTCGCCGCGCGGGAAGGCGGCATAGGTATAGCTTTCCACCTGCGTCATGCGCTTGAGGAAGCTGAAGGCCCCAAGCCGGAAATACAGGGCCTCGCCGGAAAAGCAGCGGCTTTCCCATTCGTCCGGCGCGGTGCTTCCGATGAAGAACCACGGCTCGTTCGGGGCGAAATTGAGAAAGCACAATTGGGCCGGAGCCTCGTCGTCCTGGGTGACATTGGCCGCCATATCCGTCAGCGCGTTCAGGGTCGGGGTGTCGAGCGCCGCACCCACCGCATCGCGCGCCTCGCGGGATTCCTCGCGGAATTGGGCCCAGACCGAGGAGGTTCCCGACAGACAGCGGTCGGTCTGGCAATCGACCGGGCGCCAGCCCGACCCAAGGAAGATCTGTTCGTCTTCGGGGGCCAGTGCCTGATTGACGAAGACCAGCGGCACTTCCAGCCCGTCCAGCGTCAAATCCACCGAGGCGCCGCAGATCTCGGGCGCGGAATCGGGCCGCGCGGTGACGCGCACTTCAAACATCCGTCCCCAGGGGTCTGGCAGCTGAAACCGGTTTGCGATGCCGATGCGGCTTTCCAGGAATTCGGCGACGGTGGGATCGTTGTCATTTGTGGTCTGCAGCAGGCAATAGCCCGAGGCCTCGTCCTCCATCAGGCTGAGATAGCTGTCGCCCAATGTTATCTCGCGGCGTGGCATCCGCAGCACGAAGTAGAGCGATTCATCCACCGCTGCGGTTTCGCCGAAGGCCTGCCGCAACCCCCATTTCCCCGCCGCCGACAGTGTGCCGTTCTGATTGCACAGCGGGCGGTTGAGTTCGATGGCGATTTCCTCGCGCGGGCGCTGGCACAGAACCGCCTCATCGCCCTTGTGCTCGTTCAACCGCTGTTCGACGCTGTCGCGCCAGGAGTCGAAATGGGTGTCGAGACGGTCAAGGATGTTCAGATCGGCGCGATCCTGCTCCGCCATGCGGGTTTCTTTCTCGGGATCGTAGACGCGGCCGAAATGCTGGGCCAGTTCCGCCGGGGGCCGTGTGAGGAATTCCAGCGGGTTCGACGACATGCGCACGATCACCGTGGGGCTGAGCGTCGCCTTGGTGCCGGGCAGGACGGCGGTATCGAACTTCAGGCCAAAGACGGTGTTGCCTGACAGGTCGTGCCGGTCATCCAGCGAGTTCTCCAGGATCAACTGCCGGATCTTGTCGCGCGCCGCCGATTGCAGTTCGAACTTGGCGCCGAAGGGGATCTCGTCCGTCTCGGGGATGTTGATGGTGACCTGATTGGGCGTGGCCGCCGCGTCGGGCGCTGCCGCCGTCCCGCCGGGCGCCGCATTGAGATTGATGTTGGCGTTGGTTTCCAGAATCCGGCTGACGCGCTGGTCGATGAAACTGCTGCCGTTGGCATCGATTTCGTCCAGCTTGCCGCGCAACCAGGCATCCTGCCGGTAGCGATCGTTGACCAGCCGCTGCCGGGTATAGACCTCGGGGCTTTCCACGAAGATCAGCCCGGACTTGCCGCGCGCATCATTGATGGTAGAGCGGACACGCTCGATCCCGTCCACGAGGAAGGGAAACGCCAGGGTGAACATCCAGTAGAGCAGGAGGGTATAGGCCAGTACCCCCGGCAGGATCAGAAGTTTACGCCACATGGCGCGAGGGTGACATGGTTAACAGTCTGTTGTCGAGGGAATTTACCCACCGGCAAGGTCTGGAATACGCGAGGCGATCCGCTTCGGCGGCGGCGTCTGCCAGAGCCGCGTCTCAGGCCCGCGCCCGCTCTGCCAGAACCGATCTCAGATCGAAGGCGGCGCGCATCAGGCGGCGGGTATAGTCGGTTTGCGGGGCGTCAAAGATCTGCGCGGTGGGCCCGGCCTCCACCACGTCTCCATCCTTCATCACCATCACCCGATCCGATAGCGCCTGCACCACCGACAGATCGTGGCTGATGAAGATGTAGCTCATGCCATAGCGCGCTTGCAGGTCGCGAAGCAGGGCGATGATCGACTTCTGGACCGAACGGTCCAGCGCCGAGGTCGGCTCGTCCAGCACGATCAGGGTCGGATGCAGCACCAGCGCGCGGGCGATGGCGATGCGTTGCCGCTGGCCGCCCGAGAATTCATGCGGGAAGCGGTTGCGCACCGACGGGTCCAGTTCGACCTCGGTCAGCGCCTGCTTGGCGCGCGCATCCCGTTCCTTGGCCGAGATTGACGGCGCGTGTACCAGCAGCCCCTCGGTGATGATCTCGCCGACGGTCATCCGCGGGCTGAGCGAGCCGTAGGGATCCTGAAACACCATCTGCAGGGTCTTGCGATAGGGGCGCATCTGCGCCCGGTCGAGACCGGAAATATCATCGCCCATGAACACCACGCGGCCTTCGCCGGGCAGGAGCTGCAGCAGGCAGCGGCCAAGGGTGGATTTGCCCGACCCGCTTTCCCCCACAATGCCCAGGGTTTCCCCCGTGCGCAGGCTGAGCGAGACGCCCTTGACGGCGGCGACGCCGGGGCTGGCCTTGCCCCACCAGTTGCGGTTGCCGCCAAAGGTGATGCCCACGTCTTCGGCGGACAGGATGGTTTCGGCGCTGTCGTCCACCGGGGCCTTGCGGCCCTCGGGTTCGGCGGCCAGAAGCATCCTTGTGTACTCCTCGCGCGGGGCCGAGAAGATTTGGGCGGCAGTGCCGTGTTCGACCACCTGACCGGCCCGCATCACATAGACCCGGTTCGCGAAGGCCTCGACGATGCCCAGATCATGGGTGATGAACAGGATCGCCATGCCCAGCTTTTCCTGAAGCTCGGCCAGCAGCCCCAGGATCTCGGCCTGAATTGTCACATCCAGTGCCGTTGTGGGCTCATCCGCGATCAGCAGGTCGGGGTTGTTGGCCAGCGCCATGGCAATCATCACCCGCTGCCGCTGTCCGCCGGACAATTCATGCGGATAGGCCTTCAGCCGTTCCTTCGCACGCGGGATCTGCACCAGTTCCAGCAACTCCAGCGTGCGGGCCGAGGCCGCCCGCCGCGACAGGCCGCCGTGCACCATCAGCGGTTCGCTGATCTGACGTTCGATGGTGTAGAGCGGATCGAGCGAGGTCATCGGTTCCTGAAAGATCATGGTGACATGCTTGCCCCGGATCCTGTTCAGCTGCCGCTTGCTTTTGCCGATCAGGTTTTCACCATGATAGCGCGCAGCCCCCGTGGCATGGCCGTTCGAAGCCAGAAGCCCCATGGCCGCCACCATCACCTGGCTCTTGCCCGAGCCGCTTTCGCCCACCACCGCCACGGTTTCGCCACGGGCGATGGACATGGAGACACCGCGCACCGCTTCGACCATGCCGTCCGGCGTATCAAAGCTGACATGGATGTCGTCGATTTCCAGAATGTTGGCTTGGGTCATGAGGCAATTCCGCTAGGATGTCGGGTATGGAGCCGCAGCGATTTCTCGATGCGCAGGCCCCGGTCTGGGACCAGGTGCTGCGCGAATTGTCCGCCGGGCGAAAGCAGGGCCACTGGATGTGGTTTGTCTTTCCGCAACTCGTCGGACTTGGCATCAGCGCGACTGCGCAGCGATACGCGCTGGAAGACGCCGCGGCGGCCCGGGCCTATGCTGCGCATCCGGTGCTGGGCCCGCGCTTGCGGGCAGCGCTGGCCGCCGCGATGCGGGCCGGAACACGCGATCCCGTGGCGATCTTCGGCACGGTCGACGCGATGAAGCTGCGCTCCTGCCTGACACTGTTTTCCGAAGCGGCCGCCGCCCCGGATGCCTTCCGCGCCGGCATTGCGCATTTCTACAAAGGCCAGCCCGACCCGCGCACCTTGGCTTTGCTGCGCCCCTGACATCAGCGATCCTTCGGGTCGAGTGCATCGCGCAACCCGTCGCCCAGGAAGTTCAGGGCAAACAGCAGCACTGTCAGGGTCAGCGATGGCCACAACAGCATGTAAGGCGCACCGCGCATGTCCTTGGCCCCTTCTGAGATCAACACACCCAGTGAAGTCAGCGGCTCCTGCACCCCCAGTCCCAGGAACGACAGGAAACTTTCCAGCAGGATCACCTTGGGCACCAGAAGCGTCATGTAGATGATCACCGGCCCCAGCGTGTTGGGAATGATGTGACGCCGCAGGATGCCGCCGGCCCCCACACCCAAGGCATCCGCCGCCTGCACGAACTCGCGTTGTCGCAGCGAGATCGTCTGTCCGCGCACGATCCGCGCCATGTCCAGCCATTCCACCAGACCCACGGCGACGAACATCAAGACCACGTTGCGCCCGAAGAACACCACCAGCAGGATCACGAAGAAGATAAAGGGCAGGGAATAGAGGATATCCACCACCCGCATCATCATCGCATCGATCCGCCCGCCCAGATAACCCGCCGCCGCGCCATAGGCGACACCGACCAGCAGCGAAACGCCGGTGGCCAGTGCGCCGATGAACATGGAAATGCGCACCGAGATCAGAACCCGCGACAGCAGGTCCCGGCCATTGGCATCGGTGCCGAAGAAGAAGTGATAGCGCGCCACATCCGCCTCGATCACCGCCGAGGTGCCGTCGGGCGACATCTCGACCACCCGCGCGTTCGAAAACAAGTTCGAGCGATCCACATAGCGCGTCACCCGTGGATCGATCTCGCGGCGCGACGTGGCGGTGACGCGCAGCGTGTTGCCCTCGACCGATATCTCCTCGGGCGCCAGGCGGGCGCGGGTCAGAACCCGCTCGGCCACCGGAACCACGGTGTCCACGCGCGGATAGGCCTTCAGGCTGGCGGGCACCTTGACGAATTCCGGGTAGACCTTGGAATAGTCATGCGGCGCCACCATCGGCCCAAAGATCCCGGCCAGCAAAAGGAAGACCAGGATCCAGATCGAGGCCATGGCGGCATGGTTCTTGCGCAGCCGCAACCACGCCGTCGCCCAAAGCGAGCGGCTGGGAGCGGAGATGTTCATGGTGGTGTCAGCCATGCGGGCCTCCTGTCATGCGGCGGCCCATATGGCACTGTCGGGATTGAGTATTATTACCAAGAAAAAGCATCTGGGCAAATGCGGACCCGTGCACTCTTTTTCTTGGCGGAAATACTCCCGCCGGAGGCGGCGAACGGTGGGCCACAGGCGCGCGATCAATCATAACGGACTCGCGGGTCAAGAGCGGCATAGAGAATGTCCACGATCAGGTTGAAAAGCACCACGAAGACGGCCACGATGATGACCGTGCCCATGACAAGCGTGTAGTCGCGGTTCAACGCGCCGGTGACGAAATACCGGCCGATGCCGGGCAGCCCGAATATCTGTTCAATCACGATGGAGCCGGTCAGCAGCGCCGCCGCCGCCGGACCCAGGTAACTGACCGCAGGCAGGCAGGCGGCGCGCAGGGCGTGGGTGACGACGATCATACGGGTGGGCAGGCCGTAGGCGCGCGCAGTGCGCACGTGGTCGGAGCGCAGCGCCTCGATCATCGCGCCGCGGATCAGGCGCGCCACCACCGCCACTTGTGGCAGCGCCAGGGCGATCACGGGCAGGACGAGGTTCGGGGCCGCGCCGTTGTTCCAGCCGCCCGCCGGCAGCCAACTGAGCCAGACGCCGAAGATCAGCGCCAGCAGGGGGGCCAGCACGAAGTTGGGCACCGTGATGCCGAAGGTGGCGGTGGCGATCACCGCGTAGTCGATCCAGGTGTTCTGACGCAGCGCCGCGATGCAGCCCAGCACGCCGCCCATCACCAGCGCCAGCAGCAGCGCCAGTGCGCCCAGCTTCATGGAGACCGGCAGACCCGCGGCCAGAAGCTCGGCCACGGTGAAGTCGCGATAGATGAACGACGGCCCCATGTCGCCGCGCATCAGGTTGCCGAGATAATAGAAGAACTGTTCGTAGAGCGGCTTGTCGAGATGGAAGACCCGGTTGAGGTTTTCCATCACCGTCGGCTCCAGCGTGCGTTCCCGGTCGAAGGGGCCGCCCGGGGCCACGCGCATCAGGAAGAAAGACCCGGTGATGATCAGCAGCAGGGTCGGGATCGCCCCCAGCAGCCGGCGCAGGACATATCTGAACATGACATCGCTTCCCGTCGGACCCCGGCCGGAACGCATCCGGCCGGGAGGATTTCAGGGATTACTCGGAAATCGAGATGAAGCGCGAGCCATGCACATCCTGGATGTTCGGCTCCCAGCCCTGCAGCTTGTCGGAGACCAGGTTCATCGAGGAGTAGTAGAGCAGCGGCATCTGCGGAAGGTCGCGCAGGAACAGCTCCTCGGCTTCGGCCAGGATCGCGGCGCGTTCTTCCAGATCGACGGTGCCCGCGGCCTTGTCCAGCAGCGCGTCATACTCCGGGTTGTTGTAGTTGCCGTAGTTGAAGCCGGGGTTGTCGGCACGGTTCAGGAACAGGAAGTTCTGCGGATCGGAATAGTCGCCGATCCAGCCCGCGCGGGCCACGTCATGGTTCTTTTCGTCGCGCAACATGGCGTAATGGGCCGAGATGTCGCGCACGTTATAGGCCACCGAAACCCCCAGCGGTTCCCACATGGAGGCGATGGCGGTCGCCGTGTTCTTGTGGTTTTCCGAGGCGTTGTAGCTGATCTCGATCTCGATGGGGTTGTCGGGGCCATAGCCGGCTTCGGCCAGCAGCGCGAGGGCGGCGTCTTCGCGATCCAGCATCGGCAGATCGGCGTAATCCAGCATCGGCGGCTCGTCGACGTAGTTGGAAATGCCCGGCGGCACCAGGCTGTAGGCCGGCAGCATCGCGCCGCCCCAGATTTCCTCGGCCAGGAATTCGCGGTCGATGACCATGCTCAGGGCCTGGCGCACGCGCACGTCACTGATCGGATCGCGGGCGGTGTTCAGCCCGTAATAATAGGTGCCCAGATAGGGCGTCACCACCACCTGATCGCCCAAACGCGAGGTCAGGTCGGGCAGTTGTTCGGTGGCAATGTCATCGCAGGATTGCACTTCGGCGGCTTCGAAGCGGCGGGCGCAGTTGGCGCGATCCTCGAACGGCAGGTAGTGCACGGAGTCCAGCGCCACGTTGTCGGCATCGTGGAAGTTCGGGTTCTTGGTCAGCACGATCTTGTCGTTCGGGGTGAAGCTTTCCAGCGTGAAAGCGCCGTTGGACACCATGATGCCGGGCTGCACGAAGTCCTTGCCATGGGCCTCGACCGTGCCGGGATGCAGCGGCAGGCCGGTCTGATGGGTCAGCAGTTCCAGAAAATAGGGCGTCGCCTGTGCAAGGGTGATTTCCAGCGTGTGATCGTCCAGCGCCTTGACGCCCAACTCTCCGCCTTCGCCCTTGTTGATGCCTTCGGCGCCGGCGATCGGGTAAAGGATGTTGGCGTATTTCGCGCCCGTGGCCGGGTCCATGATGCGGTTCAGCGAGAACACGAAATCGCCCGCGGTCACCGGGTCGCCGTTCGACCATTTGGCATTATCGCGCAGATTGAAGGTATAGACGGTGCCGTCGTCATTGACCTCCCAGCTTTCGGCGACGCCGGGCACGACCTTTGCCTTGTTGTCATAGATCACCAGCCCCTCGTAGAGATCGCGCATGATATGCGCCTCGACGGTGGTCGAGGTCTTGTGCTGGTCCAGCGTCTCGGGATCGCCGCTGTTGCCGCGCATGTAGGTGGCGGCCTGCGCAGCACCAAGGCTTGTGGCCAGCAATGTCGTGGCCAGAAGGCCCGCACGGAGGCTGTGGAGGGTCATGGGATCGTTCCTTCCTGTTGCGTGTCGTTGACTCGCGGTCTGTGCCGCTGTGTCGCAATTGAGTGAGATTTCGGTCGCGCGGTCAATGATGGCGTATGATTACCTTGGCGTCACCTGTCATCATCCGGCAAACATTCGCGGAACGGGCCGGGCGCGGTACTTGCCAAGGCCGTCGCCGGGGCGCTAGGTCGAAAGCCAAGGCTGAACGAGGTGCTTCATGTCCTGGGTTGACAATTTTCCCGGCCTCTCGCGGCTGGATCCCGACCTGCGCCGCCGTCTGGATCGTGACGGCAAGGTTCTGAAAGTGCCCGCCGGACAGGTCATCTTCGGCCCCGGCAGCAGCGCCGACAACTTCCTGGTGCTGATCTCGGGCACCGTGCGGGTGCAGCACCTGTCCGACAGCGGCCGCCAGATCGTTCTGTACCGCATCAACGCTGGGGAAAGCTGCGTCATGACCACCGCCTGCCTGATGGCCCATGATGCCTATTCTGCCGAGGGCATCACCGAATCCGCGATCGAGGCCGTGGCCATCCCGCGCGCCACTTTCGACGATCTGGTGGCGCGGTCGCCGGACTTCCGCAGCTTTGTGTTCGAAGCCTATTCCCGGCGCATCGCCGACCTGTTCCTTGTGATCGAGGAGGTGGCCTTTCAGCGGATCGACATCCGTCTGGCGCAGAAACTGCTGGATCTGGCAGGGCAGGGCGACCGTGTGCGCGCCACCCATCAGCAGTTGGCCGGCGAATTGGGCACCGCGCGCGAAGTGGTGTCGCGGCAGTTGCAGGAGTTTCGCCGCCGTGATTGGATCACCCTGTCTCGGGGCGAGATCGGCTTGTCGGATGTGCCCGCGATCCGGGCGCTGGCCGAGGCCTGACCCACGGCGCGGCACATCGCCTGCAAATATTCGCAGGTCTTGGTGACAAGGTCACAGACCGCGCCCCGCCCATCCGGTAATCTCGGGCCAGAATGTAACCTGGAGAGAACGCCATGACTGCCAATGTTGGAAAAATCGACCGAATCCTGCGCGCCGTGATCGGCGTGATCCTGCTTCTTGTGGCGCTGACCGGCGCCGTGTCGGGCGGGCTGTTCTGGCTGGCACTCGTGGTCGGTGCCGTGATGCTGGCCACCTCGGCCATGAAATTCTGCCCCGCCTATCGACTGTTGGGCAAGAGTACCTGCAATATGTGACCATCCTGTCTGCATCCGGCGCAATGTCGCAGGGCTTTTGCGGTGGCTGCAAACACATATATAAAACTATATACGAATGCCGTGGTGCTTGCGTCGGTCCGGTTCCCCCCTGATCCGCCCGCGCAAGCACCCGCAGTCAGGAGGACACATGGCACACTATCCCATCGACCCATCCGTCACACCGCTGGTGAAGGGCTTTTTCGACGAAGCCACCAACACCATCACCTACGTCGTCAGGGATCCCGGCTCGGACAGCTGCGCCATCGTGGATTCCGTGATGGACATCGACTATGCCGCCGGGCGGATCACCTATGACAACGCCGACGCGGTCATTGCCTATGTGCAGGACAACGGGCTGAAGCTGGAATGGCTGCTGGAAACCCATGTGCACGCCGACCATCTGTCGGCCGCGCCCTACATCCAGGAAAAGCTGGGCGGCAAGATCGGCATCGGTGAGAAGATCACCGTGGTGCAGGACACCTTCGGCAAGGTCTTCAACGAAGGCACCGAATTCCAGCGCGACGGCTCGCAGTTCGACGCGCTGTTCACCGATGGTGACACCTACAAGATCGGCGGCATGACCGGCTTTACCATGCACACGCCGGGCCACACACCCGCCTGCATGGTGCATGTGATCGGCGATGCGGCCTTCGTGGGCGACACGCTGTTCATGCCCGATGGCGGCTCTGCACGGGCCGATTTCCCCGGCGGTGACGCGGGCGAGCTGTACGACTCGATCCAGAAGGTGCTGGCGCTGCCCGATGAAACCCGGCTGTTCATGTGCCACGACTACGGCCCCAACGGTCGCGACATCCAGTGGGAAACCACGGTGGCCGAGGAAAAGGCGCACAACATCCACGTCGGTGGCAGCAAGTCCAAGGACGAATTCGTCAAGTTCCGCACCGAGCGCGACGCGCAGCTTGCCATGCCGAAGCTCATCATCCCGTCGTTGCAGGTCAACATGCGGGCCGGTGAGATTCCCGAGGACAAGGACGGACGTCCGATGCTGAAAGTGCCGATCAACGGCCTCTGATCCGGCCCGCGCGGAGCGTGAGCCTCCGCGCCCCCGGCCCGGCGCATGGCGACCGGGCCGCCCCCTTACAGGAGACGCTTTCCCATGGACCCCAAATCCATCTCGCCCGAGCTGTCCGTCAGCCCGCAGATCACCCCTGCCGACATTCCGGCGCTGGCCGAACAGGGCTTCCGGTCGATTGTCTGCAACCGCCCCGATGGCGAGGGCATGGACCAGCCGACCTTTGAAGAGATCGAAGCCGCCGCCAAGGTCGCCGGGATCGAGGCGCGCTACCTGCCCATCGAACAGGGCAAGGTAACGGATGCGGATGCCGCCGAATTCGGCAAGCTGCTGACCTGGCTGCCGGGGCCAACGCTGGCCTATTGCCGTTCGGGCACGCGGTCGGCGACCCTGTGGTCGCTCAGCGTCGCGAAGACCAAGCCGACTTCGGACATTCTGGCGGCGACCAAGGCCGCGGGCTATGACATGGGCGGTGTGGTGCGGCGCATTGTGAACGGCGGCACGACTCCGCTGGATCAGGGCGACGCCAGCTTTGACATCGTGATCATCGGCGGTGGCGCGGCGGGCATCTCGGTCGCGGCCAGCCTTCAGGCGCGCCAGACAGGTGCCGAGATCGCCATCATCGATCCCGCCGACATCCATTATTACCAGCCCGGCTGGACCATGGTCGGCGGCGGCATCTTCGATGCCAAGACCACGGCGCGGACCATGGGCTCGCTGATCCCCAAGGGCGTGCACTGGATCAAGGCCGCCCTGGCCGCCTTCGAACCGCAGCACAATGCCGTCATCCTCGACGGTTGCCGGGTGGTGAAATACGGCCGCCTTGTGGTCTGCCCCGGCATCAAGCTGGACTGGCATGGGGTCGAGGGGCTGGTGGACACGCTGGGCAAGAACGCGGTCACCTCGAACTATCGTTACGATCTTGCGCCCTACACCTGGAAACTGGTGCAGGAATTGAAATCGGGCCGGGCGCTGTTCACCCAGCCACCGATGCCGATCAAATGCGCCGGTGCGCCGCAGAAGGCCATGTATCTGTCCGCCGACCACTGGTTCCGATCCGGTGTGCTGAAAGACATCAAGATCGGCTTCCACAACGCCGGCGGCGTGCTGTTCGGGGTCAAGGACTACGTTCCCGCGCTGATGGAGTATGTCGAGAAGTACGATGCCCGGTTGAATTTCTTCAACAATCTGGTGGCGGTCGATGGCCCGGCGAAGAAGGCCTGGTTCGACGTGGCCAAACCGGACGCCCCGGTGGAACGGGTCGAGGTGGCGTTCGACATGATGCATGTCTGCCCGCCGCAGACCGCGCCGGATTTCATTCGCGTCTCGCCGCTGGCCGATGCCGCCGGATGGGTGGATGTGGATCAGGCCACCCTGCGCCACAAGACCTATGACAACATCTGGTCGCTGGGCGACGTGATGAACGCCCCCAATGCCAAGACCGCCGCCGCCGCGCGCAAGCAGGCGCCGGTTGTGGCCGAGAACATCGTGGCGGACATCACCGGCAAAAGCCCGGTGGCGCAATACGACGGTTACGGCTCCTGCCCGTTGACGGTGGAGCGCGGCAAGATCGTGCTGGCCGAGTTCGGCTATGGCGGCACCCTGAAACCCAGCTTCCCCAAATGGCTGGTCGATGGCACCAAGCCGACCCGTACCGCATGGCTGCTTAAGGAACAGATCCTGCCGCCGGTCTATTGGCTGGCGATGCTGCGCGGCAAGGAATGGATGGCCAAGCCCGAGGCTGTCGCCGCCAACTGACCGGCGCCCCATCGCCCTCTGGCGGAGATCCTGAACCGGGCCTCCGCACCCCCTTCCTGTGATTGGATGTCTTGCCATGTCCCAGCGCGCTTCGCTTTCGTCCCGTCTCGGCCGTGCCATGCCGATCCTCGACTGGGGCCGCAGCTATACCCGTGACACGCTGACCAGCGACATGGTGGCGGCGGTGATCGTGACGATCATGCTGATCCCGCAGTCGCTGGCCTACGCGCTGCTGGCAGGGCTGCCGCCCGAGATGGGGCTCTATGCCTCGATCCTGCCGCTGATGGCCTATGCCATCTTCGGCACCTCGCGGGCGCTGTCGGTGGGGCCGGTGGCGGTGGCCTCGCTGATGACGGCGGCGGCGGTGGGCAACCTGGCGCTGCAGGGGACGGCGGAATACATCGCGGCGGCCATCGTGCTGGCCTTCCTGTCGGGCCTGATCCTGCTGGTCATGGGCGTGCTGCGGCTGGGGTTTCTGGCCAACTTCCTCAGCCACCCGGTGATTGCCGGCTTCATCACCGCCAGCGGCATCCTGATCGCGGCCAGCCAGATGAAACACATCCTGGGGGTGCAGGCCTCGGGCCACAACCTGATCGAGATCCTGCACGCGCTGGTCATCCAGATCCCCAACTTCAGCCTCTGGACCCTGCTGATCGGCGGCGGTTCCATGGCCTTCCTGTTCTGGGTGCGCAAGGGGCTGAAACCGGCGCTGCTGTCGCTGGGGCTGGCACCGCGCCTGGCGGACATCCTTGCCAAGGCCGGGCCTGTTGCAGCGGTGGCGGTGACAACCGGGGTCGTGGCGCTGTTCGGTCTGAACGAGGCCGGCGTGGCCATCGTCGGCGAGGTGCCCAGCGGGCTGCCGCCCCTGACCGTGCCGCAGTTCGACGCCGACGTCTGGAGCAGCCTGTTCGTCTCGGCCTTGCTGATCTCGGTCATCGGCTTCGTCGAATCCGTCTCGGTTGCGCAGACGCTGGCGGCCAAGCGCCGTCAGCGCATCGTACCGGATCAGGAGTTGATCGGACTGGGCGCGTCGAACATCGCCTCGGCGATCTCGGGCGGCTATCCGGTGACCGGCGGGTTTTCCCGGTCGGTGGTGAACTTCGACGCGGGTGCGGAAACTCCGGCGGCGGGGGCCTTCACGGCCATTGGCATCGCGGTTGCGGCGCTGTTCCTGACGCCGCTGATCTTCTTTCTGCCCAAGGCGACACTGGCGGCAACCATCGTCGTGGCGGTGCTGTCGCTGGTGGACCTGTCGATCCTGAAACGCACATGGATCTATTCACGCGCCGATTTCACCGCCGTTGCGGCGACCATCGTGCTGACGCTGGGCTTCGGGGTCGAGATCGGGGTGCTGACCGGGGTGATCCTGTCCATCGCGCTGCACCTCTACAAGACATCGCGCCCGCATATCGCCGAGGTGGGGCTGGTGCCGGGCACCGAGCATTTCCGCAACATCCTGCGCCACAAGGTTCTGACCGATCCACGCGTGCTGACCATCCGCATCGACGAAAGCCTCTATTTCGCCAATGCGCGCTATCTTGAGGACTATGTGCTGGATCGCGTGGTCGGCGACAACGCGCTGCGCCATGTCATCATCATGTGCTCGGCAGTGAACGAGATCGACATGAGTGCGCTGGAAAGCCTTGAAGCGATCAACCATCGGCTCGACAGCATGGGCATTCGCCTGCATCTGTCCGAGGTCAAGGGTCCGGTCATGGATCGCCTGCAACGCAGCGATTTCCTTGAGGACCTGACCGGCAAGGTCTTCCTGTCGCAACACGGCGCGGTGGAGGAGGTGGTCGCCTTGTGCGACACCCCGACCGAGGCCGCGCAGGCCACCGCGGCCCAGTAAACGGGGCCGCGGGATATGTCAGATCAAAGGTTGGGCCGGGTCAGGCCGCCGAACCGACGCTCAGCAGATCGCACAACTCGGTGTTGTCTTGGGTCAGCTCGGCCAAGGTGACCTTGTCGAGCGTCGCGTAGAATGCATTCAACGCCCGGCAGAATGCCCCGCGCAAACGGCAGCAACCGGCCAGTGGGCAGGTGTTGTCGGCCCCGGCAAAGCATTCGGCGAAGGGCACGTCGCTTTCCAGAAGCCGGCAGATCTCGCCCACCGTGATGCTTTCGGGCGACCGCGCCAGTTGCACGCCGCCGTTGCGGCCGCGGGTGGTGGCGATAAAGCCCGATTGCCCGAGAAGGTTGATGACCAGTCCCAAGTGGTTGAGCGAGGCGTTGCACGCCTCGGCAATCTCGGCCTTTCGGACGATCCTTCCCGGATTGACGGCGCAGAACATCAAGGCCCGCATCGCAAGATTCGTGCGTGTTGTCAGGCGCATCTCTGGATCTCCCTCAGGAAGTTGATCCCAAGAGACTACATCTTTCGGCGGCGAAAACTTTGACATCGGTCAATTGACGCGTGGAATATACGCCTTTGGACCCGGCCCGGCACGCGAAACGCTCAGCGCAGGATCGGCGGGGTGGCCGGATCGGACCCCGGTGCGGGGCGTGACGCCGTGTCGTGCGGGTCCGGTTGCGGCAGATCGAAACGCAGACCTGTGCGGGCCAAACGGGCGGCAATCGCATCGCTGGCGGCGAAGAATGCCACGTCCAGTGCGCCCGCTTCCAGCCCCGAAAAGGCCAGCGCCTCGTTCACCGCGCGGGCAAGTGCGGTTTCGGCCCCTTGGGTGGTGTCGACGAAGGCCAGCAGATGGCCGCGCCGGCCGCTTTCGTAGGTCACCGCACAGAGATAGGCGAGCCGCGCCCGTCCGGACATCAGCGCAAGCTTGCCATCCAGCGCGGTTAGCAGGGTCTCGGGCAGCCCGCTGGGAGGGGCCAACTCGCGCGGGCGATCCTCGGTTTCCTCGGGGGCGTGCGCCAGCGTCTCGGCCAGCCAGTCCACAGCCTCGGGCGGCAACAGGGTTTCGGAGGGCGCGGTGCCAAGGTTCAGCCCCAGCCCGACGCCTTGCCCGGCGATCATGCCGATCAGGGTGCGGCCCGACAGCGCCAGATAGGGCATGGTGCCTTCGGCGAACCCGGCCAGCCGTTCCTCAAGATCGAAGGCCAGCAGGAACTTGCCATCCTCGGTTTCGAAGATCTGCGGATCGACGGTCTCGTCGCGGGCTTCCCGTTCCAGCAGCAGGAACAGCTCGGCATCGGCCAGGCGTTCGAAGAACCGCAGCCGCAGGGCGTCGTCGTCGGGGGCAGCCTGCATGGCGGCATGGACATGGTCGAGCGGCGTGAGCGGGGTCATGGCATCTCCAGTATGGCGCGGACGCGCTGGCGCAGGTCGGGCAACAGGTCGGTTTCGAACCACGGGTGGCGTTTCAGCCATGCGGTATTGCGCCACGACGGATGAGGCAAGGGCAGGGCCTGCGGCAGGAAGCTGCGCCAGTCCTCCACCGTGGCCGTGACCCCGCCCTTGGCCGCCGTGCCCAGATGCCATTTCTGCGCGTAGCCGCCCACCAGCAACAGCAGTCGCCGCCCGGGCAGTTGCGGCATCACGCGGTCGTGCCAGGTGCGGGCACACAGCGGCGGCGGTGGTAGGTCCGCGCCCTTGGCATTGTAGCCGGGAAAGCAGAAGGCCATGGGCAGGATCGCCACCCGGTCGCGATCATAGAAGGCGTCGCGCGACAGCCCCATCCAGTCGCGCAGCCGGTCGCCCGAGCGATCGTCGAAGGGCACGCCGCTGTCATGCACCCGCGCGCCGGGCGCCTGACCGGCCACCACGATCCGGGCCGAGGGCCGCAGCCAGACCACGGGGCGGGGCGCATGCGCTGTGGCGGTGACCGCAAACCGGTCGGCGCACAGGCGACAGCCCCGGATATCGTCACACAGCGCGGTAAAGTCCTTCTGGCTCATACGCCGATGTTAGGCGGGTTGGGCGGAGCGACAACGACTCATTGCATCGTTTCGACATTTCGATAATTATAGAAATATGGAATCAACATCTGACCTCGACCTCATCAAGGCCGCCTCGGCCTTTGCCGCCCTCGGATCCGAGCAGCGCCTTGCGGTGCTCGCCACACTCGTTCGGGCCGGACCCGAAGGTCTGGTCATCGGCGCGTTGGGGCAACGCTGCGGCGTGCGCGGCTCGACCCTGACCCATCATCTGAAGATCCTTGCGCAGGCGGGGCTGATTTCCCAGACCAGGATCGGCCGCGCCACGGTCTGCGCCGCAGCGGCTTATGACCAGGTTGAAAAGCTGTCGACCTTCCTGCTGACCAATTGCTGCGCCGATGCCACCGCACCTCACAAGGATCACGATCATGACCGATCTCTCAACCGCGCCTAGACCGCTGCCCGCCCTGTGGCGACGACTCGACAAGGTGCTTCTGGCTTTCGTCGTGGTGTTTGCAGCCGTGGCGGTACTCGATACTGCCGCCCTAGGCGGGATCGCGGCCACCACCGTGACCTCGCTGGCCCATACCGCACCCTATATCGCCTTCGCGGTGCTGGCGGTCGCCTATCTGAAAGCCACCGGGGCCGAGCATCTGGTGGCCGCGGCCTTCCACGGGCGCGAATTGCGGATGATCTGTCTGGCCGCACTGATGGGCGGGCTGTCGCCGTTTTGCTCGTGCGAGATCATTCCCTTCATCGCCGGGCTTCTGGCGCTTGGGGCCCCGCTGTCGGCGGTCATGGCGCTGTGGCTGGCCTCGCCGCTGATGGATCCGGCCATGTTTGCCATCACGGCAGGCGCCATCGGGCTGGATTTCGCCATCGCCAAGACCGTGGTCGCGGTGTCGCTGGGAATCCTTGGCGGGCTGACGGTGATGGTCTTTGCCAAATCGCCGGTCTTTATTGATCCGCTGCGGACGCGCCCGGCGAGGACCGGCTGTTGCTCCAGCCATACCCCCCTGGATGACAAACCGGTCTGGAAATTCTGGGGCGACCCGGCCCGTCGGGCGACCTTCGGCACCACCGTGCGCGACAATTCCATCTTCCTGCTGAAGTGGCTGGCGCTGGCCTATCTGCTGGAGTCCCTGATGCTGCGCTATGTGCCCGCTGACCTGATCGCACAGGTGCTGGGCGGGCAGGGCGCAGGCCCGATCCTTCTGGGCGCGCTGGTGGGCGCCCCGGCCTATCTGAACGGCTATGCCGCCGTGCCGCTGGTGGGCGGTCTGCTGGAACAGGGCATGAGCCCGGGTGCCGCCATGTCCTTCGTGGTCGCAGGCGGGGTCAGCTGCATCCCGGCGGCGGTGGCGGTCTGGGCGCTGGTCAAGCCGCGGGTCTTTGCCGCCTACGCGGTGTTGGGGCTTTCCGGTGCCATCGCCGCGGGCTTTGCCTGGGCGGCCATCGCCTGACCTGCTGAGACATCCTTCTGTTGCCAAGGGCGAGCCATCGGTTAGGCTCGCCCTAATCATAAGAACGTCACGGGGGGAACATGTACCGGGTCTGGAATTTCGTCACCAATTACTCCCTGCTGCTGATTGCCGGCGCCGTGCTGGCGCTGGTCTGGGCTAATCTCAACCCTCACAGCTATCATGATTTCGTCGAATTCGTTCTGGTGGACGACTTCTTCATCGGCCACGCCCATCTGGACGAACACGGCCATGTGCACCGCACCCTGACCTTGCATTACCTGGTCAACGACGTGCTGATGGCCTTCTTTTTTGCCATCGCCGCCAAGGAAGTCTGGGAGGCAATCATCCTTGAAAACGGCTCGTTGCGCGGCAAGAAGGCGGCCACGCCGCTCTTTGCTACCGCCGGGGGCATGGTCGGGCCGGTCGCCGTCTATCTGGGGCTGGCGGCGTTTCTGGGCAGCGATGTCTATGACGCGGTGTCGCGCGGCTGGGCCATTCCCACGGCGACCGATATCGCCTTTTCCTACCTTGTGGGGCGCATCGTCTTTGGCGCGGGCCATCCGGCAGTGCGGTTCCTGCTGCTGCTGGCGATTGCCGACGATGCGGCGGGGCTGATCATTCTGGCGATCTTCTATCCCAGTGGCGAGTTGGCGCCGGAATGGCTGCTGCTGTCGCTGGGCGCGTCACTGGGGGTGTTTCTGCTGTTCAACTACCTGCCACGCCGGATGGATCGCGGCGACCAGTTGCGCCGCAATTCGACCTGGGCGCGCAAGACGCTGGGCTTCTGGCCCTATGCAATTGCGGGCGCGCTCAGCTGGTATGGCTTTCAGGAAAGCGGTCTGCACCCGGCGCTTGGCCTGCTGCCGGTGGTGCCCGCCATTCCCCATGCGGACCGCGCTTTCGGGATCTTCTCGGCCGCCGAGGCACATCTGCACGACCTGCTGAACGAGATCGAGCACGGGCTGAAATACCCCGTTGAACTGGTGCTGTTCTTCTTCGGCCTGATGAACGCGGGTGTCGAGTTCTCGTCCATCGGCGCGCCGACGATCCTGGTGCTGGCCGGTCTGCTGGTGGGCAAACCCATCGGCATTCTGGCCTTTGGCTGGTTCGCCGCAGGACCCTTGCGGCTGGGACTGGCCGAGGGGATGCGAACCATCGACCTGTTCGTGATCGGTTGCGTGGCGGCCATTGGCTTTACCGTCTCGCTGTTCATCGCCACGGTCGCCTTCGATGGCGGCGCCGTGCAGGAGGCCGCGAAAATGGGCGCCCTGTTCAGTTTCGCCGCTGCCATCATCTCGATCGTGGCGGGCAAGCTGACCGGTGTGCAGAAGCGCGAATTGCAGGGCTGACCTGTGGCCAAGCCTCGGCCTCTGCCCACTGGTATCTCGGGCAGGGGGTGTTATCTGAGTTCCAACCGACACGCGCAGGCAGGAGAGCCCTACGATGAAAACCGTCACTATCCGCGATCTGACCATCGGCAACGACAGCCCGCTGACCGTCATCGCCGGACCCTGCCAACTGGAAAGCTATGACCACGCGGCGATGATCGCCGAGGCGATGAAGACGGCCTGCGCCGCTGCCGGGGCCGACTATGTCTTCAAGGCCTCCTATGACAAGGCCAACCGGACCTCGGTCTCGGGCAAGCGCGGGCTGGGGATGGACGCCGGGCTGGAGGTTCTGGCGAAGATCCGGCGTGAATTCGATGTGCCGACCCTGACCGACATCCACTCCGAGGCCCAATGCGCCCCGGTGGCTGAGGCGGTGGACATCCTGCAAATTCCGGCCTTCCTGTGCCGCCAGACAGATCTGCTGGTGGCTGCAGGCAACACCGGTGCGGTCATCAACATCAAGAAAGGCCAGTTCCTGGCACCCTGGGACATGGTGAACGTGGTCAAGAAGGTGGAAAGCACCGGCAACGACCGCATCCTGCTGACAGAGCGCGGCACCAGTTTCGGCTACAACACCCTGGTGGCCGACATGCGCGGCCTGCCGACCATGATGAAGACCGGCTATCCGGTGGTGATGGATGCGACGCATTCGGTGCAGCAGCCGGGCGGGCAGGGCGGCTCTTCGGGCGGCCAGCGCGAGTTCGCCCCGGTCATGGCCCGTTGTGCTGTGTCGCTGGGAATTGGTGCGGTCTTTATTGAAACTCATGAAGCCCCCGACACTGCCCCGTCGGACGGACCGAACATGATCCCGCTGGATCAGATGCCGGCATTGGTGGCCTCGCTGATGCAGTTCGACGCGCTGGCCAAGGCCGATCCGCTGCGCGTCTGAGGCGCGCGCCGACCGGGTCGCACCGGTCCTGCAAACCTGTCGCGACGACAGGTAAAAAATGCCTCCGGGCTGTGCAAAAAACTTCGATAAACGTCTTGCGCTGCCCGAACCAAAACCGTAGATACGCCCCCACCGTTGGGGTGTAGCCAAGTGGTAAGGCAGCAGTTTTTGGTACTGTGTATCGTAGGTTCGAATCCTACCACCCCAGCCACTTTCCGTCTTGAATCGTGTCGCCTGCCCTTAATCGGGCATTCAGGTTCTGAATCGGTCGGGGTGCGCGCCGATTGGGTGACGCAGCTGCATCCTTCTGAGAAATATCCCCGACAGACTCAGCAGACACGTTACGCTTTCTGGAAATGCATTCTGAACTCCTGCGCGGATGTCCTCCCGCCCTCAAATACCCTGATCTTCTTTGGGGATATTCAACAACCGGGCCTTGGTAAAAAGGGGATGTGGCTTTCTCTAGGCACCTAGGCCGCAGTCTCTGGTTGCTCATGTTTCCGCCCGATCGGAGTTTCTGAACGTGTGATGGTGGGATCGAGACCGTCTCTGAGGGTCTTCGTGATCCTGGTGGCCCCGACACCTTTTGCTGTCTTGCAGATCCATTGATGAAAATCCGACCGAACCTGGCCAGGTTGATCCGACTGGAAACACCACTGCTACGCCACCAGCCGCTACGGGTATTGACGACGTTCTGAAATCGGTTCGGGTCTGATAGAGTGCGGCGGTGGGGTCTTGTAGCCCAATAGCTTTACCGGGGCTGGCGAAGCGCACTGGGAAGTTGTCCGGTCCAGCGACGCACGGCGCGGGTCAGGGTCGCTTGATTGGCATAGCCCAGTTCTTCGGACAGGTCCTTCAAGGACGGCACCCCGTCATCGCGCAGGCGCTCAAGGGCAATGCGCGCGCGGGTCTGTTCGACCACGTCCGAGAAACTCACCCCTTCGTCGCGCAAACGTCGGCGCAGGGTGCGCGGGCTCAGGTCCGCAGCAGCCGCGATCCTGTCTACCGACGGCTTGGTGTAGGGCAACATGGCCGTCACCAGCACCGCGGCGGAGCCCGCCAGACCGCATCCGGGCGGCACCAGGGGCTGGTCCGCCGTCGGGCCTTCCATGGCGGCCCGGATGACCGGCGCGGGGATCGTCCGGTCGGCCACGTCTCGATCCACCCATATGTCCAGCGCCCGGTTGGCCGAGGCCTGCAGCGAGGCGCCCAGCCAGGGGCGCAGATGCGACAGCCCGGCTTGCGGATGCGGGATCATGGACACCCGCGACAGGCTGGTGCGGTCTTTCGTGCCGCTTCGGCACACCACGTCCACGAAGGCGGCCACATACTGCTGGACAAGGTGCAGCACCTCGTCCGAGCCGATGTTTAGGGTCCAGCCATCGCGCACATGCAGCGCTTCCCCGACGCCTTCGACCGAAAACAGCTCGTGCGTCACATGCTGCGGCATCATTCGGACAACCCGCAGAAGTCCTTCGCGCACGGTCGGCCCGCGCAGGGCGGCATGGCCGATCAGCCCGAGCTCGGCGACACTGCCGTCCCTGACAATACGCCACGACGCATTCGGCCCCTCTGCCTGCGCGACCCCGACCAGCAGGCGGATGGCGGCGCGCAGCGGGATCGGCACCAGCGGATCGGACTCGGGCACCCATTCCAGGCCGGCCTGGGCGAAAAACGGCGCCGGATCCTTGCCCTGCGCTCTCAGCCAGCGGCGGATCGGGGTCACCGTCGCACTGCGGATCAGGGGGATACAGACAGACATTTGAACAGGCCTCTTCCGGTGGCCCACAACATGGCCCGCAAAGTCAAAATGTGCCCAAACCGGCCTTCGGATTCAAGAGGCACCGGCATACCCTGCGCGAAGTTTCGTTTCTGTATTCCCGCAGTTTCAACGCAGAGCGCGCCCGGAGCTGGATCCTGGCGGCGCAATGTGCACAGGAGGCCAATTCATGGCGCAAAGAAGATCCCTTGTTTCCTTGGTGTGTTCCGGATTGTTCCTGGCGACCGCAGCGGCGACCCCGGCCGTATCGCAGGCGCCGGTCGGATCCCCGGATGCCACCCGCACCCTGAGCGGTACGCAACTGCCCGCGCCGCCCATGGAGTTCGGCGGCAAGATCGAACATGACGCCCTGTCGTCGGATCCGTGGTGGGCGCCGCGCATCGTGCCACCCAAGGACGCGCCCAACATCCTGCTCATCATCACCGATGATGCCGGCTTTTCGGTGCCCAGCACCTTCGGCGGCGTGATCCCGACCGAGACCATGGACAAGCTGGCCGCCGAGGGGCTGAGCTATACCGCCATCCATTCCACGGCATTGTGCTCGCCGACCCGCGCCGCGCTGATCACCGGGCGCAATCACCATTCGGCGGGCTTCGGGGTGATCTCCGAGCAATCCACCGGCTACCCCGGCTACAACAGCATCATTTCCGAGGACAAGGCGACCATCGGACGGATCCTGCTCGACAACGGCTATGCCACCTCGTGGTTCGGCAAGGATCACAACACCCCGGCGTTCCAGGCCAGCCAGGCCGGGCCCTTCGACCAGTGGCCTACGGGCATGGGGTTTGAGTATTTCTACGGGTTCGTCGGCGGCGATGCCAACCAGTGGCAGCCCAACCTGTTCCGCAACACCACCCAGATCTATCCGTTCAACGAGGCCGAGGGCGAATGGAATCTGGTCACCGCGATGGCGGATGATGCCATCGAGCACATCACCAACCTGCACCAGATTGCCCCCTCGAAGCCCTTCTTCGTGAAATACGCCCCCGGTGCCACCCATGCCCCGCATCACCCGACGAAAGAGTGGGTCGAGAAGATCGAGGCGATGCATCTTTTCGATGACGGCTACGAGGCGCTGCGCCAGACCATTTTCGACAACCAGAAGAAGATGGGGCTGGTGCCCGGGGATGCGACGCTTGCGCCCTGGCCGGTGGAACATCTCAAGCCGTGGGACAAGCTGACCGAAACCGAGAAGAAGCTGTTCATTCGCCAGGTCGAGGTTTTCGCCGCCTATGCCGCCTACAGCGACCATGAAATCGGGCGTCTGATCCAGGCCGTCGAGGATATCGGCGAGCGCGACAACACGCTGATCATCTATATCAACGGCGACAATGGCACGTCGGCCGAGGGCGGCCCGCTGGGCACCTTCAACGAGGTGGCCTTTTTCAACGGTCACAACATGATCCCCGCCGAAACCCAGATGAAATGGTACGATGTCTGGGGCACCGAAGCGACCTACAACCATATGTCCGCAGGCTGGGCCTGGGCCTTTGACACGCCTTTCGACTGGTTCAAGCAGAACGCCTCGCGCCTTGGCGGCATCCGCCAGAACATGGTGGTGTCCTGGCCCGGCAAGATCACCGACACCGGTGCCCGCCGCGACCAGTTCATGCATGTGATCGACGTGGTGCCGACCATTCTTGAGGTCACCGGCATTCCCGCCCCCGAGGAGGTGGACGGGGTTGCCCAGAAACCGATCGAAGGCACCAGCTTTGCCTATACCTTCGACGCCGCCAATGCCGATGTTCCCAGCCGCCACACGACCCAGTATTTCGAGATGTTCGGTCAATGGGCGCTCTATCACGAGGGCTGGCTGCTGAGCACGAAAGTCAACCGCGCGCCGTGGGAAATCACCGGGGCCGCAAACCCCGATCCGCTGAACAACCAGGTGCTGGAGCTTTACCACCTCACAACCGACATGAACCAGACCACGGACATCGCCAAGGATCACCCCGAAAAGGTTAAGGAACTGAAGGCGCTGTTCATCGAAGAGGCGAACAAGTATCAGGTGTTCCCGCTGGATGCCTCGGTTCAGTCGCGACTGGTCGCGCCGCGTCCGAACATCACTGCTGGTCGCAGTGAATTCGTCTACATCCAGCCGATGGTCGGGCTGCCGCAGGGCGACTCGCCGCTGTTGCTGAACACTTCGTACACGATCACCGCCGAGATCGAGGTGCCGAAAGGCGGTGCCGAGGGCATGATCCTGACCTCGGGCGGGCGCTTTGGCGGCTATGGCTTCTACCTGAAGGACGGCAGACCGGTCTTCCTGTGGAACATGGTCGATCTTGAACGCATCAAATGGGAAGGCAAGGACGCCCTGGCGCCGGGCAAGCACACCGTCGAGTTCGACTTCAAATACGACGGGTTGGGCATCGGGACGCTGGCCTACAACAACTCCAGTGGCATCGGGCAAAGCGGCACCGGCACCCTGAAGGTCGATGGTTCGGTGGTGGAAACCAAGACCATGAAGAACACCCTGCCAGTGATCCTGCAATGGGACGAAAGCTTCGACATCGGTTCCGACACGCTGACAGGGGTCAACGACGCGGACTATAAACCGCCCTTCGCCCTGACGGCCAAGCTGGACAAGCTGACCGTCAAGGTGGATCGGCCGCAATTGAGCGAGGCCGACAAGAAGAAACTGGAAGAGGCGCTGCAAAAAGCCAGCGACTGATCCTGGATGTCGGCCGGGGTGCTGCCCGGCCGACATCGTCCCGCAGAAGGTCCACCGGGAGCGAAGCTGAACCGGACCGGTTGCAACGTACACGCCCGGTCACGGTGTTTGCCACGATCCGTGGCGGTTGCGCCCGCGCTGACCCGCGCGGGCAGTGCATCCACCCCGCGCATTGTGTGGCTTGATCGTCGCCGCGCAGACCCGGCGTCACGCCCTTTCCCCTGTGCCACCCGGAATGACCTCGGTCACCGCGCCGCCACGGCGCAGCATGGTTTCGCGCTTCTGCCAGACGACCGCCGCCGTCACGGCCACCAGGATCCAGGTGTCATAGGGCTGGGCGTCTGGCCAGAACGGGTTGATCAACTGCCAATGGAACAGCATCGGCCAGAGCAGGCTGCCGCGTGCCGCGTTGAAGATCGGTGTAACAAGGATCGCGAGGGTGATGTTGCCCACGAGAAACGGGAAGAAGTTCCAGCCCGAAAAAACCGTCCCCGACAGGAAGAATGCGGGAAGGTGCCAGAGGCCCCAGACCGTCCCGATGATGGCACCGGCCCAAAGCGGCGCCACATGTCGTTGCAGGATGGGTTGCGCCACGCCACGCCAGCCGAACTCCTCTATCGGGCCGAGAAACAGCATGAGGAACAGGACCGCAAGGATGGGTCCCACGCCGTCGGGAGGCAAAGGGGTAAGCAGGGGACCGCCCTTCGTCAGAGACCCGATCATGAAGACCGCCGGAATGCCGATCAGAATGAAGATGGCCCACCCCGGAGACCCGCGCCACAAGGTCAGCCGGGACAGGAACGCCTTGAGACCGGCGCGCCCCCCGTAGCGCAGCACCAAGACAAAGGCCGAAATCGCCGGGGCCCAAGTGGCGAGGAAAAAGAACGGATGGGCGCCGCTGATTTCGCCGAACCGTGCGGCTGCCCAGTCCGGTGCGACGAGATAGATACCGACAACGCCCCATGTGATCGCGAATGTCAGCCCGAAAAAGCCGATCAGGGCATGGGACGGCACCTGACGCGGGCCGGCGGGAAAGGTTGTATCAGCCATGGTACAATTCCCCCTCTATCGAGTTGAAACAGGGCAAGCCCGAGCGGTCCGGGCCTCCGTCATTTACGGTTGCGGCGCTTTTGGCGCAGCTCTGCCGCGCGCGGGCGATCCTTGTGTTTTTCCCTGCGCGTGCCGCTGCTCAAGCTCCCGACCCGGGTTCATGAAGTGAAAGCTTCCCGGCGGTGCGCCCAGAGTCTTTTCGATGATTGCCTGCGTCACCAGCCGGCGCTTGCGCAGCTCATCCCTGGAAAAGCCGAACATGTCGCCTTCGGTCAGGAACTGCGCCCCGGTGAACAGGAACTGGATGGTCTCCAGGGGGTTTTCGACCTCGAAGACCCCTTCGTCGATCCCCTGTTCCACGATCCTGGCGAGTATCGGCGAGAGTTGCAGAACGGTCTGTACATTCGTCAGTTCGTGAAGCTCGCGGTTCTCGGGCAGATGCAGCATCTCGGCGACGTCGAGACTGTCATCATTGCCGATATGGCTGTTGCCCAGAAGGGCCGCCATCTTCTGCATGGCCGTAAGCGAGGGATCATCGGCGATGCCTTCTGCGATCTCGACGATCTGGCGCAACGTCTTGTCCACGATGGCTTCGAGGATGTCCGGCTTGGACTTGAAGTAGTAGTAGAAGGTCCCCTTTGCGACACCGACTTCGCGGATGATCGTCTCTACCGAGCAGTTGGCGTATCCAACCTCCCGAAACAACCGTTCCGCGGTTTCAACGATTTCCGCGCGCCGCTTTTCCGGGGCCTTGACGATCCGTGCCACGTCGGGTCTCCTTCCATGTCCCAATTACTGACTGACCGGCAGTCAGTCAAGAGGTGTTTCCGGAATCAGCCCCCCCCGGCGGTGACCGGGGGTGCGCGGGTTCCGGTTATTGTGAACGTTCATGAAGCAAAGACCGGGCAGCCGCCGGGGCATAGACCGTGCCGATGAGGATTGCCGTCGGTGCCTAGCAGGAGTCCCGCTGCACCACCTCGAAACCCAGGTCCGTCACCGGGTCTGGCGTGTCGTTGTTTTCCAGCCGGGCGAGCAGGTGTTCTGCGGCGCGCTGCCCCAGTGCATCGCGATCGACCCGGACCGTCGTGAGCGCCGGATGCACGTCGGCCGCGTAGTCCTGATCTCCGAACCCGATCACGGCAATGTCGCCGGGGATGCGGATGCCGCGGATTTGTGCTTCGATCAGAATGCCGTGGGCAAGCAGGTCCGAACTGCAGAAAATCACCCCGCGCGCAAAGACCTTTTCGTCCAGCAATCGCCGCAGCGCGGTTCGGCCTTCGCCAAGGCGTGCCGGCCCGTCGATATCCGCGCGGGCAACGCGCTGACCGCCAAGCGCCTCGAACCGGGCGGCGAACGCCGACCGTCGCCGGTGAGCGCGTTCGTCGGCGGCGGTCACGGTGGCTGCCTGCGTATATCCCTTGTGGTGCGCAAATTCGGCAACAGCGCGGCCCGCGTCCGAATGGCTGAACCCGACGCACAGATCGATAGGTGAACTGGTCAGATCCCAGACCTCGACCACCGGGATGCCCGCCCCCAGAAGCAGGCGTCGGGCCTGGGCGCTGTGCTGGATCCCGGTCAGCAGCATGGCATCCGGGCGGCGTGACAGATGCGCCGCGATCAGCGCTTCCTCATCGGCGGGGTCGAAGCCGGTTTCCGACAGCAAGATCTGATAGCCGGCGCTGCGCATGTGTTCGCTGAAGCTGCGCACGAAGGTTGAATAGACCACATTGGTGATCGACGGGATCAGCGCGGTGACGAGGCGCGACTTGTTGGAGGCCAGTGCACCCGCGATGGCGTTGGGCACGAATCCCGTGGCCTCTATCGCCTCGCGAATGCGCCGCAGCGTGTCGGCCGAAACCTTGGACGGATCCGACAGGGCACGGGATACGGTGACCTGGCTGACCCCGGCCATGCGCCCGACCGCGGCCATGGTGACGCGCTTGTTCGCGATTCCGCTGCGTGTGTCCCGATCCTGTCCCATGCGCCATGTATCCCGTCATTTCAGCTCCGGGGCAACGGGGTCAGCCCGCTTCCCCGGCGTTTGCCTGTCGGCGTGACAGATAGATCGACGCGGTCAGCGATCCGATGATCAGCACCCACAGAAGCGCGGCGATCCAGATATTGGGGAAGAAGATCTAAAGCATGCCGACCTGATTGCCCTGCAGAGTGAATGCGCCGATCCGCAGGGCCGTGGTGCTGCCGCCGGGAAGGCCCAGCGACCGCAACGGCACCAGCGCTCCACCGGTCAGCCCGTTGTTGCCGGATTTCGACGCGATCAGACCCCTGCGTTCCCCCTTGCCGAAATTCGCGGCCTTCTTCGAAAAGGTCTTGGTCTGCGGATAGGCGGGGATCCAGGCCGCCGAACCGCCCACCCCGGGCAGGATGTCCACCACAGTGCCGATGCCCAAGGAGCGCAGAAGGTTCACCGTCTGCCCCATGAAGACCGAGAGCGAGAAGGACGATCCCTTGACGATCTTCGCGGCGTCGCGGCATTGTCCCTTGGGCACGCCCAGTTCCGCTTGATCACGGATCGCGGCCGGCCCGAAGACACCGATCTGCACCGGCAGCAGGGAGTACCCGCTGTCCAGCCAGCAGTCCGTGCCCGGCGGTGCCGGTCGAAGCTTGCCGTTGCCGCCATCCGAGATGTCATAGACGTCGATCAGTGACACGAAAATGCCAAGGAAGCCCAAGAAGATGCCCTTCAGCAGGTCGGTCGACAGGGCCGCCAGCGCCAGTCCGTTCTTCGGCCAATGCGAACAATTCAGCGGCAGGCACACGGCGACCGCCATCGTGGTTGTCATGCCGGGAATGGCCCCGAAGATGATGCCGACAAAAGTGCCGCCGATGACCAGCGAGAGAAACAGCGGCGATATGATCGATGGGATTTTGTGGCGCGGGCCTCAGGGCAGGGTGCGGAAAAAAGATCTCGGTGAACAGCCATAATACGAAAGACGGCTTGATCACGGCGATCACCAGCATCACAAGCCCCTGCGGTGAGGCAGGCTGTGCATGTAAAAAAACCCGTCGCGAAGACAAAGGGGATCAAGCAGACCGGAAACCCAAGCCCTGTGTTTGGCCAGATGTTGCCCACCGGCACCATCAGCCAGAAGTAGAGCACGGTCAGCCCAGGCGTTCCAAGAAACCGCGGCTTGTCCATCTCTCCAGACGTACGGCGCCAATAGGGTCCGGAGGCCGCGATCCGGTCGCGCCGGGTTGTCATCGCGGCATTGACCTGGTCCATGATCGCGGGATCCATGTCCTTGTTGTACAGGAAGAAGAATTCCTTATCGAAGGTGAAATCCTGCGTCCCATCCAGCGTCACGCTGGTCGCGGGCGAGGCGTATTGCAGCATTGGGTCGCGGGTGGCGTTGCCCATGCCGGCGGCGGACGCCTGTTCAAAGGTGGCCGGCCGCGCGGTGATCCAGACGAAGCGCATGCACTTCTGGTCATCGGCGGGCAGTTGGGTGAACTGCTCGTTGTCCTGGATCGACCCGTTGATGACGTCCGCAAGGTCATCCCACATCGCCTGGTTCTTGTCGGATTGCGAGCCGGTGTTGACGGCCACGATGTTTTCCTCAGACCCCGGTGTGCGCACCGAGGCCGCGTTCTTCATGGCCAAGAAGCCGATTTTCGACACACCGCCGGGCTGGATGGCGACGCGCACGCGGTCGCCATTCGCGGCGGCGGTCAGAATGTCTTCCATTGACTGGTAGGGGCTGTCACAGCCCACAAGATAGGCGTTGCCGGGGTTGATCGCGACGGTCTGGCCGACGGTGTAGCCTTCGAACGGGTCGGCATAACCGGTGACACCGTAGAGGTTCCCCAGATAGGACTGGTCGTGGAAGATCATCAGCGTGTTGCCACGGCTGTCCCGGCCCAATGCCTTGAAGGCCTCGGAGGCGCCGACCGCGTCGACCTTGATGTTGATGCCAAGCTGTTCGGCCAGGGCCTCGGCCATGATGGCCGAGTTCTGGTAGGTGTCGCCGTCCGTCAAAGTGAAACCGATCACATTGTACACGTGACGCGTCAGGGGCCACCGGCTGGATCAGAAGTGCTTCGCGGCTGGCGGCGGCAAGAAGGGTTCTGTAGGTCAGTTTCAGGAGGTCCTCCCATTCGACCGCAAGCGGCCACTGGATTTTCAGTCTGTTGCGCCTCTTCGGCGCAACGCGCAGATCACCAGTAAAAATGATAGCGCATACACCTGTGACAATCGCCGCCAAGGATGCTTCATATTGCCGATATACGTAAATTATGGCCGTAAGTCTTGGACCGAAGCACGCGTTGACAGAAAATGATGAAAGCGCATACAAGGCAAGAAAGATCTTCGGGAGACACACATGACGAATTTGCGGAAGAAGACGCCCGAGACCCTGCGCAGCGCGCGCTGGTTCGGGCCCGACGACCTGCGCAGCTTCGGACACAGATCGCGGATGATGCAGCTTGGCTATGCCGAGGAAGAGTTTCGCGGCAAGCCGATCATCGGCATCCTGAACACCTGGTCCGAGATCAACTCCTGCCATGGCCATTTCCCAGAGCGCGCCAAGGAAGTGAAACGCGGCGTCCTGCAAGCGGGTGGTTTCCCGATCGAGATGCCGGTCCTGTCGGTGGACGAGCAATTCACCAAGCCGACCTCGATGCTGTATCGCAACATGCTGGCGATGGAGACCGAAGAGGTCATCCGCTCGCATCCCTTCGACGCGGTGGTTTTGATGGGGGGCTGCGACAAGACCACGCCCGCGCTGATCATGGGCGCGCTGTCGGCCGGAGTTCCCTTCATCTTTCTGCCCGCCGGTCCGATGCTGCGCGGCAATTACGCGGGCAAGATCCTGGGCTCCGGCTCTGACGCCTGGAAATACTGGGACGAACGCCGGGCGGGCAATATTTCAGCCGAGGAATGGCGCGGCGTGCAGGGCGGGATCGCCCGCTCGCACGGGGTGTGCATGACCATGGGCACCGCGTCGACCATGACCGCCATCGCGGATTCGCTGGGCCTGACGATGGCCGGGGCCTCGTCCATTCCAGCCGTCGATGCCAACCACAGCCGCATGGCGTCAAGCTGTGGCCGCCGGATCGTCGACATGGTGTGGGAGGATATGACCCCCGACCAGATCGTGACACCGGCCTCGGTGCGCAATGCCGCCATCGTGGCCATGGCCACGGGCTGTTCGACCAATGCCGTCGTGCATCTGGTCGCCATGGCGCGGCGGGCCGGGGTCGATCTGACGCTGGATGACCTGGATGCCCTTGGGCGCGAAACGCCACTGCTGGCCAATATCCGGCCATCGGGCAAGGACTACCTGATGGAGGACTTCTTCTATGCGGGCGGCCTGCTGGCGATGATGAAACAGATCGGCGACCGGCTGGACACCACCTGCATGACCGTCAATGGCAAGACCGTGGGCGAGAACATCGCCACCGCCGAAGTCTACAACGACGACGTCATCCGCCCCTTGTCGAACCCGGTCTACCACGAAGGCTCTCTGGCGGTGCTGCGCGGCAACCTTTGCCCGGATGGGGCGGTCATCAAGCCCGCAGCCTGCGATCCGAAATACCACATCCACGAAGGCCCGGCGCTGGTCTTCGACAGCTATCCCGAGATGAAGAAGGCGGTGGAGGACGAGGATCTCGACATCACCCCCGACACGGTGATGGTTCTGCGCAATGCCGGGCCGCAGGGCGGGCCGGGCTTTCCCGAATGGGGCATGCTTCCCATTCCCAAGGCACTGATCAAGCAGGGCCATCGCGACATGCTGCGGATCTCTGACGCGCGGATGTCGGGCACCTCCTATGGCGCCTGCGTGCTGCATGTGGCCCCCGAAAGCTTCGTGGGCGGGCCGCTGGCCTTGCTCAAGACCGGCGATACCGTGCGGCTCGACCTGCCGAACCGGTCGCTGGACATGCTGGTGCCCGAGGCCGAGCTTGAGGCCCGCCGCAAGACCTGGACTGCGCCAGCGCCGCGCTTTCAGCGGGGCTGGGGCTGGATGTTCACCAAGCACGTCGGGCAGGCCGATACGGGCTGCGATTTCGACTATCTTCAACGTCAACACGGCCCCGCCGCCGGCGAACCGGATATCTTCTGATGACACAGGATCTGGACGCAGCACTTGCCGGCATCTCCGGCATCCTGGTCACCCCCTATGATTCCGAGGGGGAGATTGCGCCGGAGAAACTGGCGCCGATCCTTGACCGGGCCTTGTCGGCGGGCGTGCACATGCCCGTGGTGAACGGCAATACTGGCGAATTCTACGCCCTGACCACCGACGAAGCCTGCACCATGGTCCGCGAGGTCGCGGCGATGGTCGCAGGGCGCGCGCCGGTGCTGGCCGGGGTCGGGCGCGGCATCCGCGATGCCTGCCGTCTTGCCGAAGCCTCGGCCACCGCCGGGGCCAGCGCCTTGATGATCCACCAGCCGCCCGATCCGTTCGTCAGCCCGCGCGGCACCGTCGACTATGTCAGGGCGGTCTCGAAAGCCTCGGGCGGTTTGCCGATCATGCTGTACCTGCGCAATGATGCAATCGGCACCGATGGCATCAAGGCGCTGTGCGATATCGACGGTGTGAAGGGCGTGAAATGGGCGACGCCCAATCCGCTGAAACTGGCCGCCGCCATTGCCGCCTGCGATCCCGGTATCACCTGGGTCGGCGGGCTGGCCGAGGTCTGGGCGCCGCCGCTTTATGCCGTTGGCGCGCGGGGGTTTACCAGCGGGTTGATCAACGTCTGGCCGGAACGGTCGGTGGCGATCCACAAGGCGCTGACCGACGGCGACTACCCGCAGGCCAATCGGCTGATCGAAGACATGCGCGCGTTCGAGGATATCCGCGCCGAGGAGTTGAACGGCACCAATGTGACCGGGGTCAAGGCGGCGCTGCTGGCGCAGGGCCACGACTGCGGCCCGACCCGTCCCCCATCGGCCTGGCCTCTGACGCCGGCACAACAAGGCAAGCTTGATGCATTCATGGCGGCAAATGGGCTGGTCTGAAGGAGCATCACGGCCAATCTTCCCCGACGGTGTGAAACCACGCAGAACCTCGTAGGGTGGCAAGAATCCCTTGGGCAACGGCACCGGAGCAAACCATGGACCTATCCGAACGCGCGGAAATCACTCGCCAGATCGCGGTCGAGGCCGGCGAACTGGCCAGCACATGTTTCCGGCAGATCGACACCCTGAAGATCGAAAAGAAGGGCCACCAGGATTTCGTGAGCGAGGCCGACCGCGAGGTCGAGCTTCTGGTCCGCCGCCATCTGGCGGACATCTTTCCCGAGGACGCCATCGTGGGCGAGGAACACGCGCCGACCAAAGGCAGCTCGGGGTTCACCTGGGTGATCGATCCCATCGATGGAACCGCGAATTTCGTCAGTGCCATACCGGCCTGGGTGGTGGTGATCGCCGGGGTCGAGAACGGCCAGACCTGCATCGGCGTGATCCACGATCCCTGTCATGACGAGACCTTCGTGGCCGTGCGCGGGCAAGGCGCAACCTTGAACGGGCGTCCGATATCGGTCGCGCGCGACAGCATGATCGGCGACGGAACCATCGGTGTCGGCCATTCCAACCGCATCGCGACACAAAAAGCGGCCCAACTTGTGGCCGCGATCCTCGATGCCGGAGGGATGTTCCACCGCAACGCTTCGGGGGCGCTGTCGCTGGCTTATGTCGCCTCTGGTCGGTTGCTGGGCTATTCCGAGGCGCATATGAACGCCTGGGACTGCCTTGCCGGTCAACTGCTCGTGGCCGAGGCCGGGGGCCGGGTCGAGGATCAGGACGCCGACCGGATGATCGCAGACGGCGGGCGGGTCATCGTCGCCGCGCCGCGTGTGTTCGACGATCTTCTCAGGTTGTCGGAGACCGCCTTCGCCTAGCCCTTCGGGATCAGCACCGGGCCGGAGGACTGGAAACTGACCCTGACATCCGAGCCGACATCAAGCGGGGCATCGACGTTTTCCTGAACGGCGAACATGGCCCCGAAGCTGGCTTCAAGGGTGTATTCCATCCGGATGCCCACATAGGTCGACTTGATGATCCGGGCCGCGAAGCCCTCGTCCTGCCCGATCAGCAGCCGTGAAGGCCGCACCGCAAGGGTCGCCTGTCCGACGGGCATGCCGCGAGAGGGCAGGGTGAACCGGTAACCGTCCACCGCGATATCGGCGCGCTCCCCATGAACGGCGGTGATCTCACAGGGCAGCAGGTTCGCCTCGCCGATGAAATCCGCCACGAAACTGTCGACCGGCGCATCGTACAATTGGCGCGGCGTGCCGATCTGGGCGATGGCCGCGTTGCGCATCACAACGATCTCGTCGGACACCGCCAGCGCCTCTTCCTGGTCATGGGTGACATAGACGACGGTCAGGCCCAGATCCTGCTGGATCGCGCGGATGTCCTCGCGCACCTGACGGCGCAGCTTGGCATCGAGGTTCGACAGCGGCTCGTCAAACAGCAGGACCTGCGGTTCCAGAACCAGCGCGCGGGCCACGGCCACGCGTTGTTGCTGACCACCGGACAACTCGCTGGGCAGCCGGTCGTCGAACCCCTTCAGGCCGACCAGATCCAGCCCGGCCAGTGCCCGTTGCCGGGTTTCGGCCTTGGCAAAGCCGGAAAAGGTCAGGCCGTAGGAGACGTTTTCAAGCACCGTCATATGCGGGAACAGCGCGTAGGACTGGAACACCATCGACACATCTCGATCCGTCGCGGGCAGTTTCGTCACGTCCTTGTCGCCGATCAGTATCTGGCCCGAGGTGGCCATCTCAAGCCCCGCGATCATCCGCAGGGTGGTGGTCTTGCCACAGCCCGAAGGGCCCAGAAGCGTCACCAGTTTACCCGCCTCGACCTCCAGATCGATGTTGTCCACCGCCACCACGTCGCGTCCGAACACCTTCGAGACCCCGACGAAGGAGACCGGGGCCGCCTTGCTGCGGATCAACGTCTCTACCATGGTCTAACCCCCCGAGGTGAACTGGGTGCGCCGCCCGATCTGCGTGCGACCGACCAGCAGTTGCAGCAGGCCGATGGCGGCCAGCATCACGAAAATCAGTGTCGTTGAATAGGCAATCGCAAGCCCGTAGTCGTTGTTCTCGACCCGCCCGATGATATAGCTCGTCGCCATGTCGTATTCCGCCGAGACCAGGAAAATGACCGCCGAGATCGCGGTCATCGCCCGCACGAAGCTGTAGACCAGCGCCGCCAGAATGGCAGGCTTGAGCAGCGGCAGGATCACCCTTCGGAAGGTCTGCCAACTGTTGGCCCCCAGCGTCAGCGAGGATTCATCCAGCGACTTGTCGAGTTGGGACATGGACGCGATCCCGGCGCGCACGCCCACCGGCATGTTGCGGAAGATGAAACTGACAACAAGGATGATCCCGGTCCCGGTGATCTCGATGGGCGGCACGTTGAAGGCCAGGATATAGCTGACGCCGATGACCGTGCCGGGGATCGCGAAGCTGAGCATGGTGCCGAACTCGAAAGCGTTCTTGCCCGCGAAAGTCTGGCGGGTCAGCAAATAGGCCGTCACCAGCCCGACGATGGCGGTCAGCGGGGCGGCGGCGGCGGCAATGTAGATCGTGGTCCAAAAGCTGTCCCAGGCAGAGCCGATCCAGCGAATGCCGCCGTCTTCAAGCCGCACCGCGAAGGCGGTCACGTAATGCTTGAAGGTCAGCGTGTTGTTCACGCCCCAAAGCTCTACAAGGCTGCCGTAGAAGATCATCACGTAGACCACCACGGTGAAGCCGCCCCAAAGTGCTGCAACGGTCAGCACCGGGATCGACAGCCGTTTCGGCATCAACGGATGCACCCCGGCGTCGCCCTTGCCGGTGACCGTGGTGTAGGATTTCTTTCCAAGCCAGGCCCGCTGGGCATAGAAGGCGGACAGGGTGAAGAACAGCAGCACCATGGCCAGAACCGCCGCGCGCCCCTGATCGTATTGCGCGCCGACGATGGCAAAGAAGATCTCGGTCGAGAGCACGTCGAAATTGCCGCCCAGCACCAGCGGATTTCCGAAATCCGCCATGCTTTCGATGAACCCCAGCAGGAAGGCATTGGCCAGGCCCGGACGCATCAACGGCAGCGATACGGTCAAAAACACCTGCCACTTGTTCGCCCGCAGGGTCTGGGCGGCTTCCTCCATCGAGGGCGAGACACCCTCGACCACGCCGATCAGCACGAGAAAGGCAATGGGCGTGAAGGCCAGAACCTGCGCGATCAGGACGCCGGGCAGACCATACAGCCATCGGCTTGGCTGCACACCGAACACGTCGGCCACGAACACGGTGACCGATCCGGACAGCCCGAAGAGCAGGATCAATGCCAGACCGATGACAAAGGGCGGGGTGATGATCGGCAGCACCGTCAGCGCCCGCAGCGCCCGCTTGTAGCGGAATCCCGAACGGGTCACCACCAGTGCGAAAACCAGCCCCAGCGCCGTGGTGATCACCCCGACCAGGATCGCAAGGAACAGCGAGTTCCACGCCACACCGCAGCGTGCGCCCTGCAAACAGCCAAGCCCCCACAGCCGGTTGCTGAAGAATTTCGACGCGAAGATAGCCATCGAATAACTGCCCTCTTCGGTCACGAAGGCAGCCAGCAGCATCTTGGCGATAGGGAAGAAGACAAAGGTCGCGACCACCACGATCACGCCGCCGATGGCGCTGACCACGAAAACATCGCCGTTGATCGCGCCGCGCGCCGCGATGCCCTGGGTGAACAGGAACAGAAAGGCGGAAGCCACCAGCAATGCGCCATAGCCCATGCCGAATTGCCGGTCACTGAAATCGCCAAACAGCGCCGTCAGCCAATCGAAGGTGAACCCCCGAATGCCGATGCCGAACCCTTGCGCCACCAGATAGGAAAACCCCACAGCGCCGGACAGGATCAGCACGGTGGCATAGGCGGGGTCCGATTTGCGCAACCGCAGGACCGCAAACGGGGCCAGCAAGGGTAGGGCCAGCGGGGCCAGCCAGAGCTTCTCCCCCTGTACCAGCAGGAAGGCCGCCGGCGCGAAATCCGCGTCCAGAGGGTAGCCGTCCAGCAGCCACGAAAACCCGAAGAACCCGTCTTCGATCCCGTACCAGGGCAGAAGGCAAAACCCCACCCAGCCTGCCAGAACCCAGAAGGTCAGGACAGGATGGGTGGTCTTGGTGGCGGCGACTTCTCGCACCGGTTTACTGCGGCAGGACCGAGACCTCCTCGTCCCATTTCTGCAGCAGCCGCTTGCGTTCGTCAGACGAGCCGTATTTCACGAAGTCATAGTCGATCAGCTTGATCTTCGACATGTCCGGGGCCTTGTCCGACGACTGGGCATTCACGTTCGACATGAGCTGATACGAATTGGCCTCAAGGGCGAGGTTCTGCGCCTCGGCGCTCAGCGCCCAATCATAGAACTTCTGGGCTTCTTCCAGGTTGCGAGCCCCTTCGATGATCGACATCGACCCGATCTCGTACCCGGTGCCCTCGCAAGGGGCCACGACGGTGACCGGGAACCCGGCGACGGCCTGCGCCACGGCGTCATGCATGAAGACGATGCCGATGGTGGTCTCTCCGCGCCCGGCGGCCTTGATCGGCGCCGAGCCCGATTTGGTGTACTGGTTGATGTTGGCGTGCAGGCCCTTCATGAACTCGAAGCCCTCGTCCTCGCCGAACAACTGCACCATCGAGGCGAGCGTCGTATAGGCGGTGCCCGAGGAGTTCGGGTTCGCCATCTGCACATGGCCCTTGTATTCGGGCTTCAGCAGATCCTTCCAGCAGGCCGGTTCGGGCAGATTGTTCGCCGCCAGAAGATCGTTGTTATAGCCGTACCCCAAGGCCCCGGAGTAAATCCCGATGGTCTTGTTGCCCGCACTTTCGGCCTGGGCGATGGCCCAGGGGTGAAGCTGGTCGCGCATCGGCGAGATGTATTCCTGCGACAGCCCCTCTTCGGCGGCCTGAAGATGCGGGTCGCCGGTGCCACCCCACCAGACGTCCCCCTTTGGGTTGCTGGCCTCGGCACGGAGTTGCGCGAAGGTTTCTCCGGACGACTTTCGGGTCATGTTGACATCAATGCCGGTGGCATCTTCAAAGCCACGCGCCATCGCCTGGCACCATTCCTCCTCGGCACTGCAATAGAGCGTCAGCTTGTCCGCATTCGCAGCGCTGGCCGCAAATCCGAGTGCTGCCAGTGATGCGCAGAGCATCAGGTTCGTTCTGGTCATGTCATTCCTCCCGTGAGCATCTTTCGGGTTTTGCACCCGTATTGTGATGAAACAGTAGGCACGCACCATCGCGCTGGCAATGCCCTTGGGGCAGCCGCTTGTAGTCGGAAGGCATCCGCCCGGAGGCATGAAGGATCTGTCGCGGATCGTTGCGCTGTGGCTTCCGCCCTAGCGGATTCCCTTGGCAGCGATCTCTTGCCCAAGGCGGGCGACGCTTCGGCTCATCGCGGCGGTGATCTGCGCATAGTCGGCCCCACCGGTGCCGCTTTCGGCTCCGCTGATCGGTTCGCGAAGCACGGTGCGGCCCATGCGGATCACGTCCTGGGTGGTGCCGCTGACCACCGTCCAGCGCGCGTCGAGAAGCACCTGGTTGTCCGGCTGCGCCTCGAACGTGTTGACCTGCACCAGAACCTGGTAGGTGACGTTGCCGGATACCGACCACGGGTGCAGCAGGATGCGATCGGTGTTCAGCCGTTCGGACAGAACCTCGCCCAGAACGTTCTGGAAGTTCTCCGTCAGACTGCCGCCCCAGCGGTTCAGGCTGGCGACATCCAGCGCGGTTGCGTTCTCGCGGATGACGATTTCTGGCCGGTCCAGGTATTCCGGCAGGGTGACCGGCCCGACCCCGATGGAGAGTCCGCGCCGCCGCGTGGTTTGAGCGGTTTCTCCGGAGGTGATGCCAGGGGCCGACAAAACGTAGAAGTTCGACGGTTTGCTGTCGCAGGCCGCCACCGCAAGGCACAGGATCAGTGCCGGGAAAATCTTGAAAATTCGCTGCATCGTCACTCTCTCCGTTTACCTGCGGCCGGTCAGCAGCGCACTTGGATTGCGCTCAAGGTAGTCGGCAAATTCGCGCAAGGACATGGCAGCGCGGCGGATTTCACGCAAGGTGACATCCAGTTGGGTCACGGTTGGCGAGTCCGCGCCGACCAGCGACCGCACGCCGGACATGGCGCTGCGCGCGTCGCGCATCGCCAGATCGGCGGTGTCCAGGATGCCATCGATCTTGGCGATGATCGGTTGCACCCCGCCATCGACGTTGGCGATCAGCTTGCGCAGGTCGTCTATGGCCGTCACGCCGTCTTGCAGGGCGGTTCGCGCGGCCTCCATCGTCGCCGTGGCCTCATTGGCAATCGGTCCCACCTCTGTCTCGAGCTCTGCCGCCAGCCGGCCCACCGAACCGATCGGTGCCCGCACTTCGTCCAGAACCTCGGCGGCGGTGGCCAGGGCGGTCCGGGCGTCGGCGAGCAGCGGATCGGCCTTCGCGTCAAGAGACGTCACGACGGCGCGCGTGTCTTCCAGCGTGCCGTTCGCCGTTGCCAGGGTCTGTTGCAGCCCGTCGGAAATCGGCGCGACTTCCCCCTGCACATTCTCGATCAGCGCGCTGGCATCCTGCGCTGTTTTCTGGAGCGCGGCGAGGGTGGCTTGCAACTCCTGCGAAATCGGCGTGATCCGGTCATCCAATCCATCAATTAGCGTCTGCAAATGGGTCATGGTCTGCTCCGCAGAATAGAGCACTTCGCCGGGCTGCATGGACAAGCGCGCCTTGGCTTCGGCTGCGGTTGCGCGGACGTCGGTGATCGTCGCGTGAAGTTCGTCAATGAACGGGCCGATCCTGTCAGAAATCTCGTTGATCGCGGAGCTGACACGCACGATGCTGCCGGAGGCCGATTTCACGGCCTTCTGGATGTCTTCGGCGACCTCCTCCAACGGCACCTCCTGCAGGATATCCGCGACGCGGGTGATGCTGGCCTTCAGCTTTTCCGTGTCCGAGGGCAGGGTCGGGATTTCCTCGTGATCCGGATCCAGCCCGGTCAGGGTGGCTTTCGAGCCAGATTTGAAATCAAGCTCGATGCCCAGCTGGCCGGTGACGAAGGATTGCAGGGCAAGTTCGGCGCGCAAACCGAATTCGATGAGATCGTTGATACTGCGCCGGTTTTCATCGGTGCGCCCCCGTATTCGGTCAGGCTCGATCTGCACATAGACCGGGATGACGAATTCCGAATCTTCGTCCTTGGGAAAATAGCTGACGCTGATATCCGTCACCTGGCCCAGCGGCACACCCCGGAAATTCACCGGCGCGCCCACCTGCAATCCTGCGACCGACCCCTGGAAGAACATGACGAAGGTCTGTTTCTTGATCAGGAATCCCGCGCCGCCGAAGGCCACGAGCCCTCCCATGGCCACGGCAAAGGCGCCCAGGACGAAAATGCCGACGAGTTTCGGATTGGTCTTCTGGCTCATGGTGCTGCCTCCGTCGCGCCACCGCTGGCCGCCTGCGCCGGGACAGGCGCGGTGGCGCTTGCGAGTGTTCCGCGGTTCAGAAACTCGCGCACCCCGGCGTCAGGGCTGTGGTCGCGCAACGCCCGTGGATCGCCCTGCGCGATCATGGTCTTGGTCACCGGATCAAGGAAGACCGAATTGGTGCCGATGGAGAAGATGCTTGCCAGTTCATGGGTGACGATCACCATCGTGGTTCCCAGACTGTCGCGCAATTCCAGGATCAGATCATCCAGCAGTTTCGAACTGATCGGATCAAGTCCGGCAGAGGGTTCGTCCAGGAACAGGACATCCGGGTCCAGCGCCATGGCCCGTGCAATCCCGGCGCGCTTTTGCATCCCGCCGCTGATCTCGGACGGATAGAAGTCCTCGAACCCCGACAATCCCACCAGCGCCAGTTTCATCGCCGCAAGGTCGCGGATCTCGGACGCGCCCAGATCGGTGTATTCGCCCAATGGCAGGCCGACGTTTTCGGCCAGGGTCATCGAACTCCACAAGGCGCCGCTTTGATACAGGACACCGAAGCGGCGCATCATGGCCTCACGTGTGGTCTGCTCGGCGGACCAGAAATCGGCCCCGTCGAAGCGGACGATCCCCCGCGCCGGGGACTTGAGGCCGATCAGGCATTTCAGCACCGTGCTCTTGCCGCAGCCCGAACCGCCCATGATAATGAAAATATCACCGTGGTTGACGGTGAATGTCAGATTCTTCTGAATCACGAAATCGCCGTAACTGAGGTCGAGATTGCTGACCTCGATATGCGGGCGGGATGTCGGCGCGTTGCCTGTCATGCCGTTTCCTTAAATCCCTATGACACTTGTTACCACGGCGAAAAATCCGTCGAGCACGATGATCATCACAATGGACAGGACCACGGCCGAGGTGGCCGCGTCGCCCACAGCCGAGGCGCTGCGCCCCGACTGCAGGCCCTTGAGGCAGCCTGCCAGAGCCACAACGATGCCGAAGATCACGCTTTTGGAGATGCCGATGCCAAAGTCGGTCAGGCTGACGCTGGCGATCGTTTCGACGTAATAGGCCGTGGGCGTCAGGTCCAACATCAAGACCCCCACGATGCCGCCACCGATGATGCCAAGGATATTCGCGTAGATACACAGCAGAGGCATCATCACGATCAGCGCCAGCATGCGCGGCAGGACAAGGAATTCCATCGGCGAGAAGCCGAGCGTGCGGAAAGCGTCAGTCTCCTCGTTAACCTGCATGGTGCCCAGTTGTGCGGCAAAGGCCGCCCCGGTGCGGCCGGCCATGATGATGCCGGTCATGATCGCGGCCATCTCGCGCGCCATGGCGATGGCGACCAGATCCGCGACATAGATCTGCGCCCCGAACTGGCGCAACTGGATCGCGCCGACGAAGGCAAGGATCAGACCGATCAGCACCGAGATCAGGGTCACGATGGGCAGGGCCTTCGGGCCGCAATCCTCCAGCGCGATCATCAGATCGACGCGCCGGAAGCGCGCCCGGCCGGTGCAAAAGCGCAGCAGGGCAATGGTCGCCTCGCCGACGAAACTCACCGTTTCCAGCATCGACTTCTGTGCCGAAAGCCACCATTTTCCAAGCCCGACAAGAAGGCCGTCACGCGTCGCCGTGCGCCGGGCGCCTTGTCGTTCGGGCACGGCGGTGGCCAGGGTCACAAGCCGCTGTGCCCCGGCGGGAAGCCCGGCAAGGTCAACATCAATCCCGGCGGCCTTGCTTTGGGTGACAACGCCCAGAATGGCGGTGACGAAGGTGCTGTCCCAAGTCGCCAGCGCCCCTGTGTCGAAGCCGATGCGCCGCAATCCGGTATTGGCACCGATGTCCGAGGTGATCGCACCCGCGCCGGGGGGCTTTGCCTGAAGGGTCCAGTCCCCGGAAAAGGACAGAAGCGCGACCCCCTCCGGGCGCATGTCGACGGAATAGGCGCCGGCGGTCCGGTCCGATATGCCGTCACTGACAACGGTCATGTCCTGCGTCCCGAATTCGTGAATTCAGACCAGTGCGCGTGCCGGTCCCATCGACGGCCCCGATGCGGCTGTCTGACGGCATCGTTTATTGCCAAAGCTATGCGTCGCGACTTCATACCCGCAGGAGACAGCAGCCCGGCGCGAAGTCAACATCATTGACCGCAAAGGGACAAATCGCGCGCCTTGTATGCGGCGGCGCGGGCAGAAATGACCTGCCGGGTTTCCGGCAGACCGACGCCGCAGAAATGTCCTGAAACTGGCGACCCCTGAAGGACTCGAACCCTCAACCTGCGGATTAGAAGTCCGCTGCTCTATCCAGTTGAGCTAAGGGGCCGCTGATCTGCTTGTGCGGCATCGCTTGGGGGAGATCAAGTCCTGCGGTTCGTCTCCCTGTGGCGCTTGAACGGACAGGCATGGCGTGACCCAATTCGGCCCTTAGCGGTCCGCGGTGCGGGCCAGGAACTGGGTGACGGCGGCTTCGAATTCGCGCGGTTTCTCGGCGTGCAGCCAATGGTTCGCGCGCGGAATCTTGACCACCACCGCGCCGGGGAACAGGCGCTTGATCTCGCCCCGGTGTTCGGGCTGGACATAGTCCGAGGCGCCGCCCGCCAGGAACATGGTCGGGCGGTCGAAGGTGGCCTCCAGCGCGGGGAAGGACAGGATCTTGTCCATGTCCTGTTCCAGCGTGGGCAGGTTCAGCCGCCAGCGGCCCTCGGTCACATCCAGCGACTGCAGCAGGAAAGCGCGGATTGCCAGTTCGGGCACCTGGTCGCGCAGCTTGCGGTCGGCCTGCGCGCGGCTGGTGACGCCGGTCAGGTCCAGATCGCGCATGGCGCGCAGGTATTGCATCTGGCTGTGGCTGTAGCTGACCGGCGCGATGTCGGCGACGATCAGGCGGTTGACCTTGCCCGGATCGCTCAGCGCCAGCACCATCGCCGCCTTTCCGCCCATGGAATGGCCCAGCACATCGGCCTCGCCGCCATGTGCCGCGATGACCTCGGCCAGATCGGCGGCCATCTCGGGATAGCTGTGGCTGTCGGTCCAGTCGCTGGCGCCGTGGTTGCGCATGTCCACGGTCAGCACCGGCCGCTCTGCCGACAGGTTCCGCGCGATCACGCCCCAGTTGCGGCCCGACCCGAACAGCCCGTGCACGATCAGCAGCGGGCGGCCCTCGGTCACCTGCCCATGTCTTGTAGTTGCCAGCACCGACAGCCTCCGCCTATGGTTCAGGGACCATATCCGGGCGCGGCCCGGCGGATGTCAAGCAGGTGACAGGCAGGGTGCGGGGCATGGCCAAAAAGACGCAGACGGATCAGGAATTTTCGGCGCTGGCAAACCGCATGGGCGAGAAGCTGGATGTGCCGGGCCATGACCTGACAACGGTGGTCGGCCGGGCCGGGCGGATGCTGCCCAGACGGTTGCGCCGCGAGGCGGACTACCTGATCCAGATGGAGATGATCTCGGGTCATCCCAAGCTGTGCCACATGGTCGATCCGGCCCGCGTGGCCAAGGCCGAGGCCCGCCTTCGGGCGCATGTACGTCACATGAACCCCGAGAAAGAGCGCCGCGACCGGCTGTTGGGCCAGATCGCGGGCTATGTCTTCGGTATGCTGGTGTTCGTCGCGCTGCTGATCACGGTACTGGCGTGGCGCGGGGTGTTGGGGCCGCAATAGGCGGCCCCGGACAGGTTACAGCCCCGGATAGATCGGGAAGCGGTCGCACAGCGCCTGAACCTCGGCGCGCACCTTGTCCTCGACCTCGGCGTTGCCGTCCTCGCCATTGGCGGCCAGCCCGTCGACAACCTCGATGATCCAATCGGCGATCTGGCGGAACTCGGCCTCGCCAAACCCGCGCGACGTGCCCGCCGGCGACCCAAGACGGATGCCCGAGGTCACGGTCGGCTTCTCGGGGTCAAACGGCACACCGTTCTTGTTGCAGGTGATATGGGCACGGCCCAGAGCCTTCTCGGTGGCATTGCCCTTCACGCCCTTGGGACGCAGGTCCACCAGCACCACATGGGTGTCGGTGCCATGGGTCACGGTGTCGAGCCCGCCCTTGATCAACTGGTCGCTGAGCGCTTGCGCATTGGCGATGACCTGTTTGGCGTAATCCTTGAACTCGGGGCGCAGTGCCTCGCCGAAGGCCACGGCCTTGGCGGCGATCACATGCATCAGCGGGCCGCCCTGAATGCCGGGGAAGATGGCCGAATTGACCTTCTTGGCGATGGCCTCGTCGTTGGTCAGGATCATGCCGCCGCGCGGACCACGCAGGGTCTTGTGGGTGGTGGTGGTCGCCACATGCGCATGCGGGAAGGGCGAGGGGTGCTGGCCACCGGCCACAAGACCGGCGAAATGCGCCATGTCCACATGCAGGTAGGCGCCGACCATATCGGCGATCTCGCGCATCCGCTGGAAATCGATCTGGCGCGGAATGGCCGAACCGCCGGCGATGATCAGCTTGGGCAGATGTTCCTTGGCCAGTGCTTCAACCTGGTCATAGTCCAGCTGGTTGTCCTGCTTGCGCACGCCGTATTGCACGGCGTTGAACCATTTGCCCGACTGGTTCGGTCGCGCGCCATGGGTCAGGTGCCCGCCCGCGTCCAGCGACATGCCCAGAATGGTGTCGCCGGGCTGGATCAGCGCCTGATAGACGCCCTGGTTGGCCTGTGACCCCGAGTTCGGTTGCACATTGGCAAATTCGCATCCGAACAGCGCCTTGGCGCGGTCGATGGCGAGGTTCTCGGCAATGTCCACGTACTGGCAACCGCCATAGTAACGGCGTCCAGGGTAGCCTTCGGCGTATTTGTTGGTCAGGACGGTGCCCTGCGCCTCCATCACGGCGCGGCTGACGATGTTTTCGCTGGCGATCAGCTCGATCTCGTCACGCTGGCGGCCAAGCTCTTTCTCGACGGCACCAAAGAGTTCCGGGTCGCGTTCGGACAGGGTTTCGGTGAAGAATCCGTCGGTACGGTGCGGGGCGTTCATGGGGCATCACTCCTGCGGGTGGGAACGGCCTTGCGGCGATGCCGCTGTGTACTCAAGGATGGGGCCAAACGAAAGCCCACAAAACGACTTGGCCCGGGCAGATTGCGGCAAAGGGCAAGGCGCCGCGCTTGCCTTTCGGCAAGGACCGCGCGAAGAACGAAGGACGCCTGCACACAGGGACGGCCCGGATGAACAAGATTGCCTTTCTGGCCAGCGAGTCGCCGGTCGCCCAAAGCGCGCGCCGCGAGCTGTCGGCGCTCTATGGTCATGTGGCGCCGGATCAGGCCGAAGTGATCGTGGCCCTGGGCGGAGACGGCTTCATGCTGCAGACCCTGCACGGCACCGACGAGCTTTCGGTGCCGGTCTACGGCATGAACCGGGGCACCGTCGGCTTCCTGATGAACGAATATTCCATCGTGCGGCTGAAAGAGCGGCTGAATGCGGCCGAGATCACCACTATCCAGCCCTTGCTGATGCGGGCCGGCTGTACCGATGGCACGGTGCAATCGGCGCTGGCCATCAACGAAGTGTCTTTGCTGCGGGCCGGGCCGCAGGCCGCCAAGCTGCGGATCAGCATCGACGGTCGCGTGCGGCTGGAGGAGCTGGTCTGCGATGGGGCGCTGGTCTGTACGCCCGCAGGCTCCACCGCTTACAACTATTCGGCGCATGGGCCGGTGTTGCCGGTGGGGTCCGACGTTCTGGCCCTGACCGCCATGGCGGCCTTCCGGCCAAGGCGCTGGCGCGGGGCGCTGCTGCACCAGACCTCGAAAGTACGGTTCGACGTGATGGATGCCGACAAGCGTCCGGTCATGGCCGATGCCGACAGCCGGTCGGTCAAGAACGTCGAATGGGTCGAGATCGAGAGCCATCCCTCGATCGAACACAAGATCATGTTCGACCCCGGTCACGGGCTGGAAGAACGGCTGATCCGCGAACAGTTTACCTGAGCCATACTATCCGGACATGAAAAGGGCCGCCCCCGAAGGTGCGGCCCAATCTTCACGAGGGTAACGTGATTTATTTCGCGTAACCAATGCTTTGCAGCGCGACCTTGATCTCGTCAAGGATGGCAGGATCGTCGATAGTGGCGGGCATCTTGAACTCTTCCCCATCCGCGATCTTGACCATCACGCCGCGCAGGATCTTGCCCGAGCGGGTCTTGGGTAGGCGGTCCACCACGACGCAGAGCTTGAAGGCGGCAACCGGGCCGATCTTCTCGCGCACCAGCTTGACCACTTCCTTGATGATCTCGTCGTTGTCGCGGGTCACGCCGGAATTCAGGCACAGGAAGCCCATCGGCATCTGGCCTTTCAGTTGGTCTGTCACGCCGATGACGGCGCATTCGGCCACATCGGGATGCGCGGCCAGAACCTCTTCCATGCCGCCCGTGGACAGGCGGTGACCGGCGACGTTGATGACGTCATCGGTGCGCGCCATGATGTAGACGTAGCCGTCTTCATCCTTCATGCCCGCATCGCCGGTCTCGTAGTAGCCCGGGAACTGCTGCAGATAGCTTTTCCGAAACCGCTCTTCGGCATTCCACAGGCCCGGAAGGGTGCCCGGCGGCAGCGGCAGCTTGATCGCGATGGCGCCCAATTCGCCGGCTTTCACCGGGTGGCCGCCTTCATCCAGGATCTCGATCTGGTAGCCCGGCATCGGCAAGGCGGGCGAGCCCAGCTTGACCGGCAGTTCCTCGATCCCCAGCGGGTTCGCGGCAATGGCCCAGCCGGTTTCGGTCTGCCACCAGTGGTCGATGACCGGCACATGCAGTTGCGCCTGTGCCCACAGGATGGTGTCGGGGTCGGCGCGTTCACCGGCCAGGAACACGGCCTGACAGCCGCGGGTGTCGTATTTCTTGACGTATTCGCCGGTCGGGTCCTCGCGCTTGACGGCGCGCAGCGCGGTCGGGGCGGTGAAGAACGACTTGACCTTGTGCTCTTCGATCACCCGCCAGAAGGTGCCGGCGTCGGGCGTGCCCACGGGCTTGCCTTCGAAGACGATGGTGGTGGAGCCGTTGATGAGCGGGGCGTAGCAGATATAGCTGTGGCCCACGACCCAGCCCACGTCCGAGGCGGCCCAGAACACTTCGCCCGGCGCGACCTTGTAGATGTTTTCCATGGTCCAGCGCAGAGCCACCAGATGCCCGGCGGTGGCGCGGATTACGCCCTTTGGCTGACCGGTGGTGCCGGAGGTGTACAGGATATAGGCCGGGTGGTTGCCTTCCACCGGCACGCATTCGGCAGGCTCCACGCCGAACTGGAACCCGTGCCAGTCGTAGTCGCGACCGTCAATCAGCTTGGCAACCTCTTGGTCACGCTGGAAAATCACGGTGAAGTCCGGCTTGTGCTTGGCCAGGTCGATGGCGCCGTCCAGAAGCGGTTTGTAGTGGACAACGCGGCCCGGCTCCAACCCGCAGGAGGCGGCGATGATGCACTTGGGCCGGGCGTCGTCGATGCGAACCGCCAGTTCGTTGGCCGCAAACCCGCCGAACACGACCGAGTGGATGGCGCCGATGCGGGCACAGGCCAGCATGGCTTCCAGGGCTTCCGGCACCATCGGCATGTAGATGACCACGCGGTCGCCCTTTTCCACGCCCTTGGCGCGCAGCGCTCCGGCCAGCGACGCGACGCGGTCGCGCAGCTCGCCATAAGTGATCTCGTGCTTGGAATGGGTGATGGGGCTGTCGTGGATGATTGCGACCCGGTCGCCGTGTCCGGCCTCGACGTGGCGATCGACGGCGTTCCAGCAGGTGTTGACCTTGGCGTCCGAGAACCATTCGTAAATCGGCGCGTTCTCGTCGAACAGGGCCTTGGTCGGCTTCTCGACCCAGTCGATCTTCTCGGCTGCGGTCATCCAGAACCCTTCGGGGTCTTCCTGCCAGCCTTTGTAAACGTCCGAATATTTCATGAATACGTCCTCCTCGGTTACGCACACAATATTCAGGGTTTCCCTTCCGGCAAGGTGACAGTTGTGCCAAGCGTGCTCATTCGAAAACGAATTTACAGATTTTCAGAATGTTGCGAGAGGGGTTGTAAATTTGAGCCTAAAATGTCGCGTGCGCGGCATGCATCCCTCTGAAAAACCGCCATTTTACGCTGTTTGCGCTAAAGTAGAGCGTTAACATGATTAGCCCGGCCGGACGCGATGGGTGTCCAGCCGGGCATTTCGGGTCAACTGTAGTGCGACACTGGCGTCCCGGCGATGGCTGCCATATTCAAAAGCCCGCGGGTGGTGATCGACGGGGTCACGATATGGGCGCGGTTGCCCATGCCCATCAGGATCGGTCCGACCTCCAGTCCGCCGGCCTTGGTCTTGAGCGTGTTGCGCACCGCCGAGGCACTGTCCGAGGTGGCAAAGACCAGCGCGTTGGCCGCGCCCTCGAACCGGCTGTGCGGGAAGATCCGCTCGCGCTGTTCGGGGCGCAGGGCGGTGTCGACATTCATCTCGCCTTCATAGGTGAAGTCGCGCGGCTGGCTGTCCAGAATCTCCATCGCGGCTCGCTGGGTGCGGCCCGAATAGATGTCGAGGTTGCCGAATTCCGACGAGGAGCACAGGGCGATCCGGGGCGATACGCCGAAGCGGCGCATGTGTCGGGCGCAGCCCAGCACCGTTTCGGCCAGTTGTGCGGGCGTCGGCTCGGGGTGCACATGGGTGTCGGCCACGAAGATCGGCCCGTCTTCCTGGATCATCAGCGACAGGGCGCCGATGGGGTGGAACTCCTTGGTGCCGAGGATCTGGTTGACGTAGTTCAGATGCCACAGGTACTGGCCGAAGGTGCCGCAGATCAGGCTGTCGGCTTCGCCGCGATGCACCATGATGGCGCCGATGGCGGTGGTGTTGGTGCGCATGATGGCACGGGCCAGATCCGGGGTGACGCCCTTGCGGGCCATCAGCTCCAGATAAGTTTCCCAATAGGCGCGGTACCGCGGATCGTTCTCGGGGTTGACCACATCGAAGTCGCGTTCGGGGCGGATCGACAGGCCGGCGCGTTCGCAGCGGGTGGCGATGACATCGGGACGGCCGATCAGAACCGGGGTCTCGGTGGTTTCCTCGATCACCGCGTGGGCGGCGCGCAGCACGCGTTCGTCCTCGCCCTCGGCAAAGACGATGCGCCGCGCGGTCGAGGCCGCGGCCTCGAACACCGGGCGCATGATCATCGCCGACTTGAAGACCGAACCGTCCAGATCGGCCTTGTACTTGGCCAGGTCGTCCAGCGGCTTTGTGGCGACACCGCTTTCCATGGCCGCCTTGGCCACGGCGCTGGCCACAACACCCATCAGCCGCGGATCGAAGGGCTTCGGGATCAGGTAGTCCGCCCCGAAGCTGAGTTGCTCGCCCTGATAGGCGGCAGCGGCTTCGGCGCTGGTGGTGGCGCGGGCCAGCGCGGCAATGCCTTCGACGCAAGCCACTTGCATCTGGTCGTTGATCTCGCTGGCACCCACATCCAGCGCGCCCCGGAAGATGAAGGGGAAGCACAGGACGTTGTTGACCTGGTTGGGAAAGTCCGACCGGCCGGTGGCGATGATCGCATCGGGTGCCACTTCGCGGGCGAGGTCCGGCATGATCTCAGGCGTCGGGTTGGCCAGCGCGAAGATGATCGGTCGCTCAGCCATCTTGGCGACCAGTTCGGGCTTCAGAACGCGGGGCCCGGACAGGCCAAGGAACAGATCCGCGCCCTCGATCGCCTGATCCAGCGTGCGCTGGTCGGTGGGTTGGGCAAAGGCGGCCTTTTGCGGCGTCATCTCGGTCTCGCGGCCTTCATGGACCAGCCCCGCGATGTCACACAGCCAGACGTTCTCGCGCTTCACCCCCAGCTTCAGCAGCATGTTGAGGCAGGCGATGCCCGCCGCGCCGCCGCCGGTCGAGACGACCTTGATGTCCTCGAACGCCTTGCCAGCCACCTTCAGCGCGTTGGTCGCTGCGGCCCCCACCACGATGGCGGTGCCGTGCTGGTCGTCGTGGAACACCGGAATGTTCATGCGCTTGCGGCAGATTTCCTCGACGATGAAACAGTCGGGCGCCTTGATGTCTTCGAGGTTGATCGCGCCGAAGGTCGGTTCCAGTGCGCAGACGATATCAGCCAGATGCTCCGGGTCGGTGGCGTTCAGCTCGATATCGAAACAGTCGATATTGGCGAACTTCTTGAACAGGACGGCCTTGCCTTCCATCACCGGCTTCGACGCCAGCGCCCCGATATTGCCCAGACCCAGCACCGCCGAGCCGTTGGTCACCACGGCCACAAGGTTGCCGCGCGCGGTATAGCGGCTGGCATTCGTCACATCCTTGGCGATTTCCAGGCAGGCCTCGGCCACGCCGGGCGAATAGGCGCGCGCCAGATCCCGGCCATTGGCCATGGGCTTGGTGGCGCGGATTTCCAGTTTCCCGGGTTTCGGGTGCTCGTGATAATACAGCGCCTCGTTGCGCAGGCTGTCACCGGTGTCGTCGGACATGTTTCCCCCTAGTCTTTGGACAAGTTTGTCCTAGTACTGTGACAGGGTTAACACCAGTCACCAGAAGCGCACATCTTTAGCAGGCTGCTGAAAGAGGCTCGCGCTTGGAACATCTTCCCTTGGACGGAGGAATCGTGGGGATGTTGGCTGTGGGCAAATAGCCCCTTCGGG
>NZ_JBFBVU010000027.1:0-51622 GCF_040689105.1 Meridianimarinicoccus marinus | reverse complement strand
GTTCGGCGGCAAGGAAAGCCAGATGAACATCTTCTGCGCCGTGGCCGCCATCGCCGCCAAGCGCCTGAACCGCCCGGTCAAGATCCGCCCCGACCGCGACCAGGACATGACCGCGACCGGCAAGCGCCATGACTTCGTCATCGACTATGACGTGGCCTTTGACGGTGACGGGATCATTCAGGCCGTCGAAGGCACTTTTGCCGCCCGCTGCGGCTTCTCGTCGGACCTGTCCGGGCCGGTCACCGACCGGGCGCTGTTTCATGCCGACAACGCCTATTTCTATCCGCATGTGCGGCTGGTCTCGCGTCCGCAGAAGACCAACACCGTGTCCAACACCGCCTTCCGGGGCTTTGGCGGCCCGCAGGGCGTCATCGCCGCTGAACGAATGATCGAAGAGATTGCCTACACGCTGGGCAAGGATCCGCTGGACGTTCGCAAGGCCAATTTCTACGGCGCGGCGGGCCGCGATCTGACGCCCTATCACCAGCAGGTCGAGGACAATGTCATCGGCCGCGTGGTGGACGAGTTGGAAGCCAGTGCCGACTACCGGGCGCGCCGGGCAGCGATCATTGCCGAGAACGCCAAGGGCGGGGTCATGCGGCGCGGGATCGCGCTGACGCCGGTCAAGTTCGGCATCTCTTTCACCGCGACCTGGTACAATCAGGCGGGCGCGCTGATCCATGTCTACAACGACGGCTCGATCCACCTGAACCACGGCGGCACCGAGATGGGGCAGGGGTTGAACACCAAGGTGGCGCAGGTCGTCGCCGATGCCTTCCAGGTGGATTTCGAACGCATCAAGATCACCAAGACCACCACCGAGAAGGTGCCCAACACCTCGGCCACCGCGGCCTCGTCGGGGTCGGACCTGAACGGCATGGCCGCGCTGGACGCGGCGCGGCAGATCAAGGAACGGCTGGTGGCCTTCGCCGCCGAAAGCCGCAAGGTCGCGCCCGAGCAGGTGGAATTCCTGCCCAACGCCGTGAAGATCGGCGAAGAGGTCCTGGCCTTCGACACCTTCATCCGTCAGGCCTATATGGCGCGGGTGCATCTGTCGGCGGCGGGTTTCTACAAGACCCCCAAGATCCATTGGGATCGCGCGGCGGGCAAGGGCCGTCCGTTCTACTACTACGCCTATGGGGCGGCCTGTTCCGAGGTCTCCATCGACACGCTGACCGGAGAGTACAGGGTCGAACGCACCGACATCCTGCATGACGTGGGCCGCTCGCTGAACCCAATTTTGGACAAGGGACAGGTCGAGGGCGCCTTCATCCAGGGAATGGGATGGCTGACCACGGAAGAGCTGTGGTGGGACGACGCCGGGCGGCTGCGCACCCATGCGCCTTCCACCTACAAGATCCCGCTGGCCAGCGACCGCCCGCGCGTCTTCAACGTAAATCTTGCCGATTGGTCCGAGAACCGCGAGATGACCATCAAGCGTTCCAAGGCCGTGGGCGAGCCGCCCTTCATGCTGGGCATTTCGGTGTTCGAGGCGCTGTCGATGGCGGTGGCCAGCGTGGCCGACTACAAGGTCTGCCCGCGTCTGGATGCCCCGGCGACGCCGGAACGCGTGCTGATGGCGGTGGACCGCCTGAAGGCTGGGGTCTGAGCCAATGGCCCGTGCCGATGATCTTGCTGTCTTCCTGGGCCAGCCCGGCCCGGTGGCGCGGCTGTGGCTGAGCCGGGTGCGGGGATCCTCCCCGCGCGAGACCGGCACCGAGATGTTCGTGCGCGAATGCGCGCTGTTCGGCACCATCGGCGGCGGCCAGCTGGAGCATCTGGCCATCGACGCGGCCCGCGCCTTGCTGGCCCGGGGCGACATGGCCGCCGATCTGGACCTGCCGCTGGGGCCGGCCATCGGCCAGTGCTGCGGCGGACGGGTCGAGGTTTCGGTGCTGCGGATGAGCGCCTCGGACAAGACCAAGACCATCGCCGCAGCCCGCGATGCCGATGCCGCCCTGCCGGCGGTCTACATTCTGGGCGCCGGGCATGTGGGCCGGGCGCTGGCCGCGCAATTTCAGCATCTGCCGGTGCGCGCGGTGCTGATCGACCAGCGTGTGGATGAATTGAACCTGTGCGAGGCCAGTGTTGAGAAGCGGATCAGCGCGATCCCCGAATTCGACATCCAGACCGCACCCAGGGGCAGCGCCTTCATCGTGCTGACCCATGACCACGGGCTGGATTTCCTGCTGGCCTCGGCGGCGCTGCAACGCCGCGACGCGGCCTATGTCGGGCTGATCGGCTCGGCCACCAAACGCGCCAAGTTCAAAAGCTGGTGCCGGAAACACTGCGACGGCGTCTCCGTCGCACCCCTGATCTGCCCCATCGGGGCAGGCGGCAGCCGCGACAAGCGGCCAGCCGTGATCGCCGCCCAGGTGGTGGCAGAAGTGATCACGGCGCTGACCTCTGAAACTGCCGCAATTCACCCCCGCTGGGGCGCTGCTTCGCATATCGCGGCGCAGTGACATGAGCAGGCCGCGCATCTGTCCGGGAGGACGGGCCGAGCGCGCGCCGGTTTGAAAAGGAGGTCCCCATGAGGGATGGGAGCTATCACTACAAGCTGTTCAACCGCAGCGATTTCAGCGCGTTCTGGGCGCTGTTCACCGACAACCTGATCAACCTGATGGTGCTGGCGGGGATCTGCCAGTTCGTGTTCCAGATGCCCGCCGAGATCGTCTTCGGCCGGATCATTCCCGGCGCGGCCATCGCCATTCTGGCCGGGGTTGCGGTCTATGTGCTGCTGGCCAAACGGGCCGCCGCACAGCATGGGCGCGATGTCACGGCCCTGCCGTATGGCATCTCGACACCGGTGATGTTCGTCTACCTGTTCGGGGTGATCGGGCCGATCTACTGGGCCACCAACGATCCGGTTCTGGCCTGGCAGGTGGGCATCGGTGCGGGCTTCATGGGCGGCATCGTGGCCGGGATGGGCGCCATCGTCGGGCCGTGGCTGAAGCGCGTGACCCCGCGTGCGGGCATGTTGGGCACGCTGTGCGGCATCGCGCTGGTGTTCATCGGCACCGTGCCGCTGGCCATCGTGTTCGAGAACCCCTTCGTCGGCTTTGCCTCGATGATCATCATCCTGTGGGGGCTGGTGGGCCGGTTCCGCCTGCCGTGGAACATTCCCGCCGGTCTGCTGGCGCTGATCGTGGGCACCGTGGTGGCCCTGCTGATCGGCGAGGCGCGGTTCAGCTTCGACGGCGTCGGTTTCTACCCGCCCGTGCCGTATTTCGGCGACCTTGTGGTCGGCATCCAGCATCTGTTCGACAACCCGGAACTGTTCCTGGTGCTGGTGCCGGTGCAGATCTACAACTTCATCGAAACCATGAACAACGTGGAAAGCGCCGAGGCTGCGGGCGATCACTATCCGGTGGCGCTGTGCCAGGTGACGGACGGGGCCGGGACGATGATCGGCGCGCTTTTCGGCTCGCCCTTTCCGACCACCGCCTATATCGGCCACCCGGCCTACAAGCGCATGGGGGCGCATTCGGGTTATATCATCGGCGTGGGTATCGTCATCCCCTTCGCGGCCTTCTTCGGGTTGCTGGCCTTCCTCAACAACCTGATCCCGGTGGCCGCTGCCGCGCCGGTGCTGGTCTTCGTGGCGCTGAGCCTGATCACCAACACCGCGCATTCGGTCAAGACCGATCACATGGCCGCCGTGACCATCGCGATGATGCCTCATGTCTCGGCCTTCCTGATGATCAAATGGGGCGCGATGATTGCGGCACTGGCGGCGACCGGCGTGGTCGGCCTGCCCAGTCTCGGCGATCCCGAGCTGACAGGGGCGCTGTTGCAGCAGGGGGCGCATTTCGAAGGCCATCTGGCGCTGAGCCAGGGCGCCATCCTGACCGGTCTGATCTGGGGCGCCATCGTGGCCAGCGTCATCGACGGCAACTTCCGCAACGCGGGTGGCTTTGCCCTGGCCGCGGCGGTGATGTCCTCGCTGGGGATCATCCATGGCGCCAGCCTGCATTGGCCGGAACTCAGCGGCGTGTCGGCGGGCTATCTGATCGCAGCGGCCTTCCTGTTCATCTACCCCAGGTTCCACAAGGACGAGGATCTGGTGAACCCCAACGCGGTCACCGAAGAGGCGCCCGCCGCCCCGGCCGAGTAACGACGTACGCGCCCCGCACGGGGCGCGGACATCCCTGCGGGCCACGGATCCTCTCCTCCCGTGGCCCGCATCCCTTCACGACGGAATTCCCAGATGACCCAAGACCCCAGCCGCCGCCTGTTGCGCGGCCGTATCCTGACGTTTCATGCCGAGCCGACCGATGCCGCCGACACAAGTGCCTACAGCTATCACGAAGACGGCGCGATCCTGATCGAGAACGGGACGATCCGCGCCATGGGGCCTTATGCCCAGGTCGCGGCGCAAGCGGCGGATGTTCCGGTGACCGACCACCGCCCGCATCTGCTAATGCCCGGCTTCATCGACACCCATATCCATTTCCCACAGGTGCAGGTGATCGCCTCGTGGGGGGCGCAGTTGCTGGACTGGCTGAACGGCTATACCTTTGTCGAGGAAACCCGCTTTGCCGATCCCGACCATTGCGCCGCCATGGCCCGCCATTTCTTCGATCTGCTCAGCGCCCATGGCACCACCACCGCTGTGGCCTATTGCTCGGTCCATACGGCCTCTGCCGAGGCGTTCTTTGCCGAGGCCGCGCGCCGCGACATGCGGATGATCGGCGGCAAGGTAATGATGGATCGCAACGCCCCCGAGGGTCTGCGCGACACGCCGCAATCGGGCTATGACGACAGCAAGGCGTTGATCGCCAAATGGCACGGGCAGGGCCGGGGGCAATATGCGATCACCCCGCGCTTCGCCATCACCTCGACCCACGAGCAGCTTGAGATGGCGGGCGCGCTGGTGGCCGAGCATCCCGAGTGCTACGTCCAGACCCACCTGAGCGAGAACCACGACGAGATCGCCTATACCGCCGAACTGTTCCCCGACGCCCCCGACTATCTGGGCGTCTATGAGCAGGCCGGGCTGCTGACGCCGAAGATGCTGCTGGGCCACTCGATCCACCTGACCCCGCGCGAAATCGCGGTGCTGACCGAGACCGGGGCCAAGCCGGTGTTCTGCCCAACCTCGAACCTGTTTCTGGGCAGCGGGCTGTTCGACGATGCCGGGTTGCGCGGGCGGGGCATCACCAATGCCATCGCGACGGATGTGGGCGCGGGCACCAGCTATTCGATGCTGAGCACCCTCAGCGAGGCCTACAAGATCCTGCAACTACAGGGCCAGAAGCTGCACCCGCTGCGCGCTTTCCACTGGATCACGCGGGGCAATGCCGTGGCCCTGGGGCTAGAGGACAAGATCGGCACGCTGGAGGCCGGGTCAGAGGCTGACATCGTGGTGCTGGACGCCTGTGCCACGCAGGCGATGGCACTGCGGATGCAACGCGCCCAAAGCCTCAGCGAAGAGCTGTTCATCCTGCAAACGCTGGGCGATGATCGCGCCGTCGCCGAGGTCTATGTCGCGGGCCGCCCGGCGAAATCCGTATCCCCGGCCACCGTCACGCGGGAGTTGTGCGCCGCCGGTTGAACCAACGGGAGCGCAGCGCCGTCACAGCCCGAACAACCGGGCGAAGAAGACGGCGCTCATCCCATAGCCGATGACCACAACGATGGCGCGCACCGCCCCGGCCGGGATGGCCTTGGCGACCCAGGCGCCGCAATAGCCCCCCGCCACCGCGAAGACCATCATCAGGATCGCCTTGGGCCAGACCACGATCCCGGCAATGGCAAAGGTCGCCACCGAGATCGTCGACAGCGCAAAGGACAGCCCGTTCTTGACGCCGTTGGACAGGTGGATGTCGCGCCAGCCCCACAGGGCGAACAGCGACAGCAGCACGATGCCCAGCCCGCCGTTGAAATAGCCGCCGTAAAGGCTGACCAGAAACAGGCCAATGGCGCCCTCGGGGCGGAACCCGCGGGCATGGCGTTCGGCCCAGGCCTTCAGATCCTGCCCGAACAGGAAGGCCGTGGTGGCGAACAGCAGCAGGAAGGGCACGATCAGCGAAAACGCCGCATTCGAGGACACCAGCAGCAGCAGCGACCCCACCAGCCCGCCCAGAAGTGTGATCGCCGTGAGCCGGATCAGTTGCGCGCGCTTGAGGGTCTTCAGCTCGTCCACATAGCCGAACACACTGCCCAGATAGCCGGGAAACACCGACACCGTGCTGGTCGCATTGGCCATCACCGGCGGCACCCCGGCCCAGACCAGCGCCGGAAAGGTCAGGAAGGTGCCGCCCCCGGCAATGGCATTGACGATGCCCGCGCCGAACCCGGCCAGGGCAAGTACGATGGTCTCCAGCATCCGCTGTCCTTTCGGCAAGAAAGGGCGGCGCACGCCGGTGCACCGCCCCTTGGATTGTCTAGCGCCCCGGCGGCCCGATGTCAGGCCGCCGGTGCCAGATTTTTCAGACGTGATCGTCGTGCGGCAACGAGCCGTGGCCATGACCGGCCATGCCGCCCGACACCTCTTCGGTGGCCTCATCCGCCAGTTCCTCGGGCAGAACCAGATTCAGCACGATGGCGATCAGCGCGGCGGGCAGGATGCCCGAGGTGGCCAGCACCTTCAGCGTCGACGGCAGGTATTGCAGCGCGCCGGGTTCCAGTTGCAGGCCCAGGCCGAGGCTGAGCGCGATGGCGAAAATTACCATGTTGCGGCGGTTCCAGCTGACATCGGACAGCATCGAGACACCGGCCGCAACCACCATGCCGAACATGACGATGACGCCGCCGCCCAGAACCTCGATCGGCACGGTCGAGATGATGGCGCCGATTTTCGGCACCAGACCGCAGAGGATCAGGAAGATGCCGCCGATGGTCACCACGTGGCGGCTCATCACGCCGGTCATGGCGATCAGGCCGACGTTCTGCGAGAACGAGGTGTTGGGCAGGGCACCAAACAGGCCCGACACCGCCGTGCCGATCCCGTCGGCGAAGGTCGCGCCCTGGATCTCGGTGTCGGTGGCCTCGCGCCCCGCGCCGCCCTTGGTGATGCCCGAGACGTCGCCCACGGTTTCCACCGCCGAGACAAAGCCCATCAGGCAGAAGCCGAGGATGGCGGCGAATGTGAACTCCATCCCGAAGTGCAGCGGGTTGGGCAGGGCAAAGCTGGCCGCGTTGCCGACGTTGCCGAAGTTGACCATGCCCATCATGAAGGCCACCGCATAGCCGACCAGCAGACCGATCAAAACCGCCGAGACCGAGATCATGCCACGGGTGAAGAACTTCAGCCCGAGGGTCACCACGATCACCACCATGGCCACGAACCAGTTCTGGGCCGAGCCGTATTCCGGCGTGCCGATGGCCGGAACACCGCCCGCCGCGTACTGGATGCCGACCTTGACCAGCGCCAGCCCGATCATCGTCACCACAAGGCCGGTGACCAGCGGCGGCAGCGCAAAGCGGATCTTCTTGATGAAGAAGCCAAGGAACGCGTGGAACAGGCCGCCCACAAACACCCCGCCCATCAGCACAGCGATGGCATCAACACCCTTGCCCGCCACCAGCGGGATCATCACCGGGATGAAGGCAAAGGACGTGCCCTGCACGATCGGCAGCTTGGCCCCCACCGGGCCCAGTCCGATGGTCTGGATCAGGGTCGCGAGACCTGCAAAGAACATCGACATCTGGATCATGTAGATCATCTGCGGGAAATCGGGCGAGTTCGAGCCGAAGCCGAAGCCCGCCGCACCGCACACGATGATCGCCGGCGTCACGTTCGACACGAACATGGCCAGAACATGCTGGATGCCCAGCGGGACCGCTTTTGCCAGCGGCGGGGTGTAGTTGGGATCGCGAAGTTGCGCCGCCGTCCCGATGGTTGTGTCTGCCATGGTGTCTGTCTCTCCTTTGGTGCGCACGCCGGTGTTGCCGTCGGCGCGCTTCAGTTCTGGACGATCACGATGTCCCGGTCGAACCAGTGTTCCTCAAGGTTTGGGCCGCTGCCGATCCGGTCCACGACCGCGAACAGCCCCGGTTCCGACAGTGGGGCCAGAACCCCGTGCCAGACGCCCCGGTGATAGTTGACGCCCTGTCCGGCCGCGGTCAGGAAGGCCAGCGGCGTGCCGGGTTTTCCATTTTCATCCGGTGCCACGACCACCAGAAAGGGCTCCTGGCTCAAGGGCAGGAAGGCTTGGCTGCCGTCGGGATGCCGTTCGACCATGTCCAGCTTCAGGGGCAGGGCGCGGGGCTGGGCCTTGAACAGGCTGATCCCGGCGCGGCCATCGGCGAAATCCAGGGTCGCGCGGTCATGAAACCGGCCGCACAGACCCTGGTTGATCAGCTTGTCGGGGGTGCCGTTGGCGTCCAGCACGTCTCCGTACGGAGCGAAGGCCTCGGCGGTCAAGGGCCGCAAATGAAGGGTTTCGGTCATGCACCCAGTTTCTCTTGCAGGCGCAATTCGGCGATCCGTTCGACCTGTCGGCAGGCTTCGGCGAATTCGGTGTCACGATCGTTGTCGATGCGCCGCTCGAAGGCCGCCGTGATCGATGTTTTGGTGTTGTCCCGCACCGCGATGATGAAGGGAAAGCCGAATTTTTCTGTGTAAGCATCGTTCAGCTTGGTGAAGCTGGCCCGTTCCGCGTCCGTCAGCGCATCCAGCCCGACCGAGGCCTGCTCGGCGGTGGATTCAGCGGTCAGGCGCTTGGCAGCGGCCAGTTTTCCGGCCAGATCGGGGTGCGCGGTCAGCACGCTCAGGCGTTGCTCGGGGCTGGCCGAGCGGAACACGCGGGCCAGCGCGTTGTGCACCCCGGCGGCGCTGTCGTGCGCCGGGCCCAGTTCCAGGTCATAGGCGCCCTCGGCAATCCACGGGCTGTGTTCGAACACGCCGCCGAATTCCTGCACGAAGGTGGCCTTGTCCATCTGCGACGGTGTGATCTGCTGCATCGGCGGATGCTCCTGTGCCCAGTGGTCGGCAATCTGTTCGCGGGTCGCGAACCAGACCCCGTCGTATTGGCGGAAATAGTCCAGCGCGCGTTTCAACGCCGCGGCGCGTCCGGGGCGGCCTGCCAGACGGCAGTGCAGCCCGATGGACAGCATCTTCGGCGCGCCGGCCTGACCTTCGGCGTACAGCACGTCGAAACTGTCCTTCAGATAGCTTTCAAACTGGTCGCCATTGGTGAACCCCGCCTGGATCGCGAACCGCATGTCGTTACAGTCCATGGTGTAGGGCACGATCAATTGCGGCTTGCCAGCGGCGCGGATCCAATAGGGCAGATCGTCGGCGTAGCTGTCTGCAATATAGGCAAAATCGCCCACTTCTGCCGCAAGATTGATCGTGTTCATGGAACAGCGCCCGGTGTACCAGCCGCGCGGCGGGGCGCCGGTGACCTCGGTGTGCAGGCGGATGGCCTCTTGGATCTGGGCGCGCTCCTCGTCGGGCGACATGTCCTTGTGTTCGATCCACTTCAGGCCATGGCTGGCCATTTCCCAACCCGCCGCTTGCATCGCGGCGGTCTGTTCGGGCGACCGGGCCAGCGCCGTGGCCACCCCGTAAACGGTGATCGGCGTGTCCTTCAGCAGGCTGTGCACCCGCCAGAACCCGGCCCGCGCGCCGTATTCATAAATGGTTTCCATGTTCCAGTGCCGCTGGCCGGGCCAGGGCTGGGCGCCGGTGATCTCGGACAGGAAGGCCTCCGAGGCCGCATCGCCGTGCAGGATGTTGTTCTCGCCGCCCTCTTCGTAGTTCAGCACAATCTGGATGGCGATCTTCGCGCCGCCCGGCCAGTTCGCCTTGGGTATCCGGGGGCCGTATCCGATCATGTCTCTTGGATATCGTGTCAACTTGGGTTCCCTCTGGTTTTGCCACTTGATAAACTGGAAAATCACTTAGCATTATCAAATAATAGCGAAAGGAGCCTCTTTGCAGACCGCCTTTGTCACCCGGGGGCGGCAGGGATTAGTAAACTGGAAACCACGAAGGAGAGACAACCTTGCCCGGATATCTGACCACCCATGTTTTGGACACTGCGCGCGGATGTCCCGCACACGGCCTGAAAATCGAGCTGTTCCGGATCGACGGCGACAGCCGCAAGCTGATGCGCGAAATGGCCACCAACAACGACGGCCGCACCGACGAGCAGATCCTGCCGCCGACGGAATTCCAGATCGGCATCTATGAGTTGGTGTTCCACGTCGGCGCCTACCTGGATGCCTGTGGTGTGCCCGCGGAAAGCCCGCGTTTTCTGGACCAGATCCCACTGCGTTTCGGCATGTCCGAGCCATCGCACTTTCACGTGCCGCTGTTGCTGTCGCCCTTCGGCTATAGCACCTATCGCGGCAGCTGAGGCCCGCGCCTCAGGGCTGGCCCGTATCCCGAATGATCGTGCCGATGCGGCCGATCATGAAGTCCATGAACAGCCGCGACTTGGGATCCTGCCGGCGCCGGTGCGTGAACAGGCAGGCCATCTGAATCGGTTCCGGCGGCGTCTCTACCGCCACCGGAACCAGCGCGCCAGAACGCAGGTGTTCGGTAATCTCGAACACCGGCTTCATGGCAATCCCGTGCCCGGCCAGCGCCCAGTCGGTCAGAACATCGCCATCGTCGGATTCGTAGCGTCCCGACACCCGGAACCGCTTGGGCCCGTCCTCGGTGGACAGCAGCCATTGAAATTCGGTCGCGCCGGGAAACCGCAGGCTCAGGCATTCATGCTGCTGCGACACCAGATCGAACCCGTTGGCCGGCATCCCCCGCTGTGCGATGTACTCCGGCGCCGCACACAGCACCCGCGCCACGTCGGCAATCTTGCGGATGCGCAGGTTGCTGTCTTCCGGCTGTCCCAGAAAGAACGCCAGATCAAGCCCTTCGGTGGTCAGATCGACGCGCCGGTCGGTCAGGCGCAGGCGGACGCTGACCTCGGGATATTCGGCCAGAAACTCCGGCACCTTCGGCGCGATCAACCGGCGGCCCACCCCCAAAGGGGCCGCGACATAGAGCGAGCCTTTGGGATTGTCGGTGATGTTGACGATCTGGGCTTCGGCGCTTTCCACCGCTTCCAGGATCTCGGTCGCGCCGCGATAGAAGGATTTGCCCTGTTCGGTCGGCGTCAGGCTGCGCGTGGTGCGCTGGAACAGGCGCACGCCCAGATGTTCTTCAAGCTGCGAGATTCGCGCCGAGGTCACCGCCGGAGAAACGCGTAAATCCCGACCAGCAGCGGACATACTGCCCAATTCATAGACACGCACGAAGGTGCGGATATTGTCGAGATAGGACATTGTTCGTTTTTTTTTGATGCTGCTTGGACTTTCACACCGATAGCAGAATAAACCGGCTTGGACTAGGGTCATCCAAACACCGAAAATCTGGGAGAAGCACTGTGTTCGAACTGGCAATCTTGTGGGACTGGGTGGCCTTTTCGGTCCGCTGGCTTCACGTCATCACGGCCATGGCGTGGATCGGCGCATCGTTCTACTTCATCGCGCTCGATCTGATGCTCAAGCCCAATGCGGCGCTGCCCGACGGCGCCTATGGCGAGGAATGGGAAGTGCACGGCGGCGGGTTCTATCACACCGTCAAGTACCTCGTGGCACCCGCGCGGATGCCCGAGCATCTGACCTGGCACAAATGGCAAAGCTACACCACCTGGCTGTCCGGTGCGGCGCTGCTGATGATCGTCTACTGGGTCGGCGGAGAGCTGTTCCTGCTGGATCCCACCAAGGTCGATCTGGCGCTGTGGCAGGGCATCCTGATCTCGGGCGGATCGCTGACCCTGGGTTGGCTGGCCTATGACGCCATGTGCAAGTCGCAGCTGCGCGAGCATCCGACCCTGCTGATGCTGCTGCTGTTCGTGATCCTGGTGATCATGTCCTGGGGCTATAACCAGATCTTCACCGGGCGTGCCGCGCTGCTGCATCTGGGGGCCTTCACCGCCACCATCATGACCGCCAATGTGTTCTTCATCATCATGCCGAACCAGCGCATCGTGGTGAAGGATCTGCAGGAAGGCCGCACGCCGGACGCCAAATACGGCAAGATCGCCAAGCTGCGCTCGACGCACAACAACTACCTGACGCTGCCGGTGGTGTTCCTGATGCTGTCGAACCACTATCCGCTGGCCTTCGGGACGCACTACGCCTGGGCCATCGCCAGCCTGATCTTCCTGACCGGCGTCACCATCCGCCATTATTTCAACACCATGCACCGTACCGGCAAGGGGCCGACCTGGACCTGGCTGGCCACGGTGCTGCTGATGGTGGTAATCGCCTGGCTGTCGACGGTGCCCGGCATCGACACCTACGAAGAGTCGGAAGCCCGTGACCTGACCCCGGCTGAACAGAAATTCGCCTCGGTCGACAGTTTCGAAGACGCCTTCTATGCGGTGGTCGGCAATTGCTCCATGTGCCACGCGCGGGAGCCGTCGTGGGACGGGATGCACTGGGCGCCGAAACAGGTGGTGCTGGAGACCGAGGCCGATGTGGCACGCCATGCCAAGCAGATCTACATGCAGGCGGGCCGCACCCATGCCATGCCGCCGCCCAATGCCATCGACATGGATCCCGAGGCGCGGATGCAGATCATTGCCTGGTACCGCGAGGCCACGGGCAAGGACGGCTAGTCACAAGCCCCGCGCGACAAACCAAAGGCGGCCCGGTTGGGGCCGCCTTTTCCTTGCGGCAGCCTCAGATCGCCGACGTGGCGATGCGATAGCGCGTCTCCCATGTCTCGCCGGCCCGCAGGCGCGCGGTGAGGGCGCGGGAGCTGCCAGAAAGCGGCCCGCGCGGGTTGGTGGAATGCACCTGCCCAAGATCGAAGGCGCCTGCGATCGGCTCGATCCCGATGGCGCTGAACCGGCCCTGCCACGGATAGGCTGCGCGGCCGCCGTTTTCGATCCACAGCAGGCAGAAGGGAAAGGAGGCGATGTCCCATGAGATCCGGGTCTCGTATCCTTCATCGGCATTTCTCAGGCTGACCGCGCCCGTGTCCAGTTCCACCAGAAGCAGTTCGACCGTGCGGCGCGGCAGCGGCAGGCGGCTGGCATCCAATGGGGCGCCGTCATGGGTCTGCAACCCGGTCAGCGACGCATAACTTCTATCCGGCGTCAGGATCGACACGCCCGGTTCGACGGCCACCGGAAAGCTGTGCACCCGCCGCAGCGAGGGGATCGACAGATGCGCCGCACCGGTACGGTCGGGCAGGCGCAGTACCGGATGCACACCGATGGGCAGATCCGCATCCCGGCGCGCCGCGATCCGCAGCGAAATATCCAGACCGCCGCTCTCATCCAGCGCAATGCCGCGTTCCAGCGATCGCACGGGGTGGCCGTCGGGATAGTCGATACTCAGGGTCAGCGACCGGTCGGTGCGCGCCGACAGGTGCCACAGGTGGTTCGAGCTGTAGCCATGGATGAAACTGTCGGCCACCGTGGCGTCGGCATCGATCCCCGCCATCCAGCGGTCGGGCAGGTCGGTGCGGGTCTCCGGCACGCCGAAGGGCACGCAGGGCCATTCCCCGCGCAGGCGGCGCAAAATGGGCGGCAGAGTCTCGCGTTGCGCGGCGGGATCGCCGGCCCAATCGCCGATCGCGAAGGGCTGCACCTCGGTTCCGTCAGATTGCCGGAACCAGACCGGCCCCAGCATCGCGCCCAGGGCGGAGACCTCGCCACGCACGGTGCCCCAGTCAAAGTCCCATGTCTCATCCTGCGGGTCGCTCATATCGGGGTCTCGCTTGGTCCTCGGCTGCCGGGGTGGCTCAGACGATGGCGCCGGGTTCTGGGTCGGGGAAGGCGACAAGCTGCGCGCCAGGCGTGAAGCTGTCGAAGCTCTGGGTCCAGGTGTGCATCGGCCATCTGAGTTGCATCGCGCCCTCGGCAGGCAGATAGGCCGCCGTGTAAAGCGTGCCGAAGCCGCGCGAAAAGGCCGTGGAATACAGCGGCGGCTTGAGGAAACTGGCGATGAAACGGTCCGCGGTCTCGGGGTGCAGGGTCAGCCGGTTCAGCAGGAATTTCTCGCGCTCGACCGTGGCGGTGAACCGGGCGTGGCTGGACCATTCGACCCGTTCCTGATGGTTGGTGGCCACCGGCGTGTTCGAGATGATGGTGGGCCGATCCGGCGTCAGATAGGCGGTGACGAAGCGCATCGAGCGGTCCAGCGCGGTCACGTTATAGCTCATGTGGCAGGGCACGCGGCGCAGCACCTTCTCGGCCTCGGCCACGGTTTCGCAGGTTTGCAGGATATAGCGCAGGATCAGCGGCACGCCGAAGCCTTCGCCAACCTCGCGTCGGCCGCCGAAGGTCAGCGACACCACAAGGCCGGCGTCGTTCATCCCGTCGACAAGACCGAACAGCCCGTCGGTCATCCCGATGACAGCGCGGCCCTGCCAGTGCGATTTCATCAGGATGCCGTCGAATGCGCGCGGGTGATAGTCGTAGTTGCGCACCAGCAGCGGCGCGTCGCCGCGCCAGACGGCCTGGCTGCAGCCCGACAGATAGCGGGGCGGGCAGTAGTAGCTGAGAAACCGCGCCGCGCTGTCGCTGCCACCGGCCAGATCGCACAGGTCTTCATACAGCGGCAGGATCTCGGGCATGTGGCGGCGCAGCGCGATGCGGCTTTCCAGATAGGTCGGGCGCGCGGTCAATCCCTCGCGCGCCCACCACTCCCGATACGCAGGCCAGTAGTCCTTGAACATCCCGGCCCAGATCGGGCCGGGGTCGTCTTCGCTGATGGCCTGAAACCGAACGGACACGCCTACATCATCTTGAAGGCGGGTTCGCTGGAGGCCTGCGCCGCCGGCAGCGGCCGTGCCGAGAACGACGACTTGATGCCGTCGATCCACGCCTTGGCCCGGTCGTTCAACTGGAAGCCCTTGGTCATGGACCGGCCACGGGTGACGAGAATGCCCAGATCCGCGCCTTCATAGCGGTAGTCGCCGGTATTCAGGATGCGCAGGAAGAAGGCCTCGTTCTCGGTTTCCACCGCGCGGCGGTGGTAGTCGAAGCGGTCGAAGACCACGGTGCCATCGTCCAGCATCTTGTAGATGCCGCTTTGCGGCGCCTCGGTGACCAGATCGACGCTGTCGTCCGTGTGTTTGATGACCATCTGCGACCAGCTGTCGATCATGTCCGGATCGGACCAGCGGGCGTTGATTTCCTCGACATCCAGCTCGAACGGCTTTTTCGAGAATTCCAGCAGGTGGAACAGGAACAGCGGCGCATCCGCATGGGCGAAGGCGGCGTGGTTGGTCATCGAACTGGCGCCGGTGATGCGCGGGTTCAACTCGCCCAGCCACAGCTCTCCGGTTTTCTTGTCGATCAGGAAATCCAGCTCGAAATAGCCGCGATAGCCGACCTTGCGCAATTGCTCGCCGAACTTGAAGGTCAGTTCGCGGGCCTGCTGACGTGCCTTGGGCGGGAAGGAGGTCGCGAAGATCTCGTTGCCACACCAGCCGCCGCGATAGGGGGTCAATTCCTTGAAGCCCACAAGCTCGGTCATCAGCGGGCCGACGATGGTGCCCTGGCTGGTGGCGCAGGCCTCGATGGCCGATCCGCGGCAGTTGATCCGCTTCATGATCTTGATCTCGCCCTCGCCGACGATCTCGTGCTCATGCTTCTGGAAGTCGGCTTCGGACTTGATGAAGAAGGTGGTGTGGCCGCTGTCGCCGAAGGCCGATTGCAGCACCAGATCATCACCCAGCCCGGCATCCTTGCAGATCTCCTGCAGGTGGGCGTAGCTCTTCACCTCGTGCAGGGTGTTGGGCACCGACGGCACCCCGGCTTCGTCGCCGATGCGGACGGTTTCGATCTTGTTGTCGCAGCGTTCGCGCAGGGCGGCCTTGGGGAACCAGATCTCGCCGCCCAATTCCTTGACCAGCGCTTCCGTCTTTTCGTTGAACATCAGGAAGACGAACTTGGGCTTGCCGCCGCGCTGCTTGACGAAATCCACCACTTCCTTGTGCTGCAACAGGTAGTTGTTGATGTCCTCGATCGACTGGAATTCGTCGTGCGGCACCTCGGAGGGCACCAGCACGTTCGGGTGGCGCCCGTCGAAACAGTCCATGTAGCAGATGTACTTGAAGTTCTTCACCCATTCGTCGATGCCGAGCAGGTTGAAGTTGGTGGCGGACACGAAATAAATCGGATCTTCGTTGGTGTGGAAGTACCGTCGAATTTCCGAGATGTTCTTGAGCTTCTTCTTTGGCATGGTAACTCCCTCGTCGGTGGTTCAGTTCTTCGAAAGACGCTCCAGGGCGTGGGGGGCGAAGACCCGAAGGCCCAGATCCGGGCGGTAGCCGTGGATCTCGCTCACGTCGAGCGCGCGCATGAATGTCAGGATCTCGCGGCTGATGACCTGTCCGGGCACAAGGATCGGAAAGCCGGGCGGGTAGGGGATGATGAACGAGGCCGACACCAGTTGTTCGCCCGCGTCCAGCTTGGCCATGATCCCGTCGTCCAGATCCAGATAGTCGCAATTTTCCTCGTCGTAGGCCAGGAAGAAGGCCGTGCGGATGTCGCCCTCGGGGGTTTCGCCGTGGCGGAAGGCCATGTCGAAGCGGCTGAAATCGGGCAGCGGCGGCACATGTTCCACAAGGCTCTTGACCCGGTTGTCGAACGACCGTTTTTCCATGATCGAGGCATCGTCCAGCAGATCGTCCAGATCGTTGGCAATGCCCAGCAGCACCTCGATCAGATAGGCGATCGACGAGCGCGTGGTGCCGATGTTGGTCATGAACAACACGGTGTTGCGCGAGGTCTTGTTGATCTGGATGCCGTGCTTGTCCATCAGGATCTGGGTCTTGAAGGTGTCGCCGTCCCAACCGGTGCCACCCACGGCCAATGTCACCTTGGTGGGGTCCAGCACGAATTCATCGCTGCCCCAGTGATCCCAGGCATCGGTCCAGCCCTGCTTTGAATCATAGTAGCTTTCGATCCCGCTTTCGCGGTACTCGGCCGGGATCATGTCGGCCACGGTCAACACCTTGAAGTATTTCTCAAGTTTGGGATGGGTGTTGATGGCCCGGCGCAGCGTCATGGCGCTGTCGATCTGGCGCTGCACGAACTCATAGCCTTCCAGTTCAACCTGCCGCCGGCCCACGTCCAGCGAGGCGATGATCTGGTAGTTCGGCGAGGTCGAGGTATGGGTCATATAGGCTTCGTGGAAGGCCTGTTCGGTCTCGCCCTTGAAGTCCTGGTCGTAGACATGGATCATCGAGCCCTGCCGCAACGAGGTCAGGGTCTTGTGGGTCGATTGCGTGGAATAGACCCGCACCCGCGCGTGTGGCGGCGCGATCAGCCGGGTGTTGAGCAGGGTCTCGTCGTCCGCATCGGCCAGATCGGCCTGCTGCTGTTCCCAGGCCAGCGCCCGTTCGGGGCTTTTCAGCGTCCGGCGCAGCGCTCCGGCCGTATACATCGCGGTGCGGCGGCGATAGGCCGGGTTGAAGCGGGCAAAGGCAAACCAGGCTTCATCCCACAGGAACACCAGGTCGGGCTTGATCGCCAGGCATTCCTCCATCACCCGTTCGGTGTTGTAGACCAGCCCGTCGAAGGTGCAATTGGTCAGCAGCACCATGCGCACCCGGTCCAGTTTCCCGGCGGCTTTCAGTTCCAGCAGCTTGTGCTTGATTTCCTTGGTGGGCACCGCCCCGTACATGGAATGCTGGTGCAGCGGATAGCTGTCCATGTAGACCACGTTGGCCCCGGCCAGCACCATGCCGTAGTGGTGCGACTTGTGACAGTCGCGGTCCACCAGCACGATGTCACCCGGCCGGATCAGGGCCTGCACCACGATCTTGTTGCAGGTCGAGGTGCCGTTGGTGGCAAAGAACGTCTGTTTCGAGCCAAAGGCCCGGGCCGCGGATTCCTGCGCCTTCTTGATCGGCCCCTTGGGCTCCAGCAAACTGTCCAGTCCGCCACTGGTGGCCGAGGTTTCAGCCAGGAAGATGTTGGGCCCGTAAAACGCGCCCATGTCCTGGATCCAGTGGCTGCGCGCGATGGATTTGCCTCGGCTGATCGGCATGGCGTGGAAGACGCCCGTGGGCTGCTTGGAATATTCCTTCAGCGCCGTGAAGAACGGCGATTTGAACCGGCTGTTCACCCCGCGCAGGATGTTCAGGTGCAATTCAAGGAAGTCTTCCTGATTGTAGAACACCCGCCGGCAGCCGCCCAGATCCATCGCCGCGATGGTTTCGGCCGAGCGGTCGGTGACCAGATAGGTGTCCAGCTCGGGCCGGATCTTGTGCACCAGACGGCAGGTTTCGGGGCCGTATTCCTCGGGCCGCAGCCCGTCGACCTCTTCATCCTCGCTGACGCTGGTGAGGTACTTGTTCAGGATCGACACACCGTTGCGCGACTTCAGGGCCAGACCGGGCCGGACCACCACGGCCTGCACGTTGAAGTTGAACATGATGCCGATCAGCGCGTCTTCCAGACTGGGGACGATCACCGGTTCATAGATGAAGGCATCCTCGGGGCGACGAGCGCGTTGCAGGCTCTGGCGCAGCCAGCGTTCCTGATGCTCGCTCAGGTCATCGACGATCAGCACCTCGAAATAGGGCCGCCCCAGCGCGCGGGCCTCGGGCGACAGCGAGGCTTCGTCCTCGAAATCCTCGGCATCCATCTCGCTCGACATCAGGGGCACGACGCGGCGGCGATAGGCCCCCGACGCCAGTGCCCGCGCGGTGCGCAGCACACTGTGGCAGAAGTCGTCGATGTTGCGATGTTCCAGCAGCCTGCGCATGTGTTCGAAGGCGGCCGCGCCGGGAAAGGCCCAGTACGCCTCGATGGGGGCCAGGGCCGCAAACAATTGTTCGGCGCGGTTCAGCAAGGTTTTCTGCTGGCGACTTTCGGACGGATGCAGCCCCAGACCTTCGGCAACCTCCCGCAGGGTGCTCCACCGGTCGGCGCGCAGTTGCGTGGCGCTGTAGTATTCCCCGATCGAAGGCAGGCTCTTTCCGCCGGCCTGATCCGGTTTGGTTCCGGACGCTTCGGTTGGTCGTTTCGTCATGGTCAAACCTGCTCTCTGTGGCTGGTGAAATCTCGTATTGACGCGAACTTGTACGACACAGGGGAATGAGCGGGCGCGTCTATCCCGTTTCGCGGTGCCAGTTGGCGATTGCCTTTTCCTCGGCCTCTTCCAGCATGGTGCGCGGGTCGGCGGCGCTGAGACCGGCCAGGGATCCCTGCTTGGGCGTTTCCAAGGGCCCCAGGGCCCGCAGATAGGCGTCCGAGCCGCTGCTTGGATCGTAGATCGGGAAATTGACCTCGCGGTCGCGGAAGCTTTTCAGCACCTGGCCAAGCCCCTTCAGGCCGAATTCGCGCTGGCGGCGGACCTGATCGAGATCGATCTCGATAGGGAACATGTCATCCTGTCCCGCCGACTGGTGCAGCACCATCGCCGAGGGATCGACCACCAGAGACCGTCCGACCCCGCCCGAGCCAAGCCCGTTGACGTCAACGACATAGCATTGGAACTGCGCCGCTGTGGCCCGCGCGATGGCGATTTCGGCTTCGCGATCTGCTGTGCCGGTCAGCACCGGGTGCAGCAGCACCTCGACCCCCTGGCTGGTCAGTTGCCGGGTGGTTTCAGGAAACCAGATGTCATAGCAGATCGACAGGCCAAAGCGGCCGACCTCGGGCACGTCGAAGATGCAGAATTCGTTGCCCGCCGAGATCCCTTCCTCATACGGGCGGAAGGGAAACATCTTGGAATACTTGGCCACGATGTTGCCGTCCGGATCGATCACCACCGAACTGTTCAGAATGCGGCCATCGGGCTTGGTTTCGAACATCGAGCCGGGGATCAGCCACAGCTTGTGCTTGCGCGCCTTTTCCTGGAACCGGGCGATGTCGTCGTTGGGAAAGGGTTTGGCAAAACGGTGCAGCGGGCCATGGGCGGCCAATTCGCTGAACACCGCCATCTGGGTCCAGGGGAAGCGCGCCATCAGAATGTCGACGCGGTGCAACATGGCATCGACATTGGAATGCAGCGCATCGACATGCATCTGGATGCCGGCAATAGCAAAGGGGGTCATACTCGTGTGGTCTCCTGGTGGTCCGGTTGGGACCGAAGGTCGGGGGCCCCACGTGCGCTGTTTCTGCGCCGCGCGGGACCGGATTTTCAGGTGTTGGCCTGCCGTGTCATCAGCAGGGGCAGGGGTGTCTGCCAAGTGGATCGGCGGTCAAACCTCGCAGCCAGTGGCGACTTCTCCCGTTTCGGGGCGATGCCGCAAGGCACCCGCGCCGGCCCGGTCTCGGAAGGGCACGGCAAGGCTGGACAGGCAAAGGCATGACGCGGTTGCATCAGCGGGTAAGGACGGAAGGATCCCGCGAGGGATCGGGTCGCCTGTCATGGTTTTTCGTCACGCATGTGATCATTGTCAGCCACATTGGCGCGAGTCGCCGGCGAATGAAACAGATATTTTTCCGGCAGCGGCGGCCTGCCCGGGCGGCAAGGCCGGGTCACGCGGTGTCACACAAGGCAGTTCCGGGGCCGCGCCGGGCGGCCCCGCGCACGTCAATGCGGCAGGATCGCCATGGCGTCGGCGTCCCACGACACCCAGACAGGCGCATCACCGTGCTGTGACAGGGTGGCCACATCGGTGAACACCCGCAGGGTCTGGCCCGGTGCATCCTCCAGCGCGATGTCCACGGCGCTGCGGCTGCCCAGGAACACGCGCTCGGTGATCCGCCCGCGCACGGCGTTGGCCGTGCCCGGCTGCTCGGCATGCAGCGACAGGTTTTCCAGGCGCAGCGAGGCGGCCATCTTCTGCCCTTCCTGCGGCGCGCCGGAGGCTGCCAGTCCGGTCAGAGGGATGCCCTGCCAGTCGAAACGCACCTGTCCGCTGGCGCGGTCCACGCCGCGAATCTCGCCTTCGATCAGGTTGGTGTCGCCCACGAATTCGGCGACAAAGCGGCTGGCCGGTCGGAAATACAGATCCTCGGGCGTGCCGTCCTGTTCAATGCGGCCCGCGTTCATCACCACGATGCGGTCGGACATGGTCAGCGCCTCTTCCTGATCGTGGGTCACAAAGAAGAAGGCCTTGTGGGTGCGGCGCTGGATCGACTTCAGTTCAAGCTGCACCTGGTGGCGCAGCTTGGCGTCCAGCGCACCCAGCGGCTCGTCCAGCAGCAGCAGGTCCGGATCCGGCGCCAGCGCGCGCGCCAGCGCCACCCGCTGCCGCTGCCCCCCCGACAGTTGCGAGGGGTAACGGTCGGCAAAGGGTGTCAGTTCCAGAAAGGCCATCAATTCGTCCAGCCGCGCCTTGATCGCGGATTTGGACATGCCTTTCAGCTCCAGCCCGAAGGACATGTTCTGCGCCACGGTCATATGCGGAAACAGCGCGTAATCCTGGAACACCATGTTGATGTGGCGGCGTTCGGGCGGCAGGGCGGTCACATCCTCGCCACTGAGGATGATGCGACCGGTGTCGGGTTTTTCGAACCCGCCGAGGATGCGCAGGGTGGTGGACTTGCCACAGCCCGACGGCCCCAGGAAGGTGACGAATTCGCCGGGACTGATGGTCAGGTCCATTTCGTGCAGGGCGACGGCCTTGCCGAAGCTCTTCGAGATCCCTTCCAGGCGGACAAGCGGTTCCTTTTCGGAGCTCATGATCAGGTGTCCTTGTTCATGCGGCGGCTGGAGCGTTCGGCCCAGACCCCCAGCACCGCGGTCAGCACCAGCGCCACGGCAGAGATTGCATTGATTTCCGGCGACATGCCCGAGCGCAGCTTGGCAAAGATCAGCACCGGAAGCGTCGGTTGATAGCTGCCCAGGAAGAACGAGCGCACGAAGTCGTCGAAGCTGAGCAGCAGGCAGAAGATGGAGGCCCCCATCAGTGCCGGTTTCAGATAGGGCAGGGTGATCCGGGTGAAGGTCACGAAGGGATCGGCGCCCAGATCGCGGGCGGCTTCGCCCATGCTTTTCGGCAGGGTGGTCAGGCGCGCCATGACCACCAGTGTCACGAAGGGCACGTTGTGGACCGCATGCGCCCAGATGATGGCGAACATCCCCGGTTCGATCCCCAGCTGCCGGGCATAGATGCGAAAGGCGATGGCCGAGATCACGCCCGGCACCAGCGCCGGCAGGATCATCAGCGCATAGACGGCCGCGCGGCCGACAAAGGCCCGCCCCGCCAGCAGCACCGCCAGCCAGGTGCCCATCAGCACCGACACAAGGGTCGAGGCCACGGCGATGACCACCGAATACAGGAAGGTCACCATCAGTTCGGTGTCGCCGAAGACCCCGATGTACCAGTCCAGCGTGTAGGATTTGATCGGGAAGCCGATGAACTTGCTGTCCTTGAACCCCATCAGGATCATCAGCGCCAACGGCACGAACAGATAGACCACGAAGGCCCAGAAGACGACGGACAGAACGACGCGATGCGAACGGGACATCAGCTGTCTCCCTTGCGAAGGAAGGCTATCAGGCGGGTGAAGATCCCGCTCAGCACCAGGGCGGCCACGAACATGATGACGGCGAAGGCCGCACCGGTGGGCCATTTGTCCCCGGCGACATGGAAGAAGCCGGCGATGGTCTGGGCAAAGACCGTGCTGTTGGGACCGCCCAGCAGCACCGGCGTGCCGTAATAGCCGGTGGAGATCAGGAACACGAGCGTACATCCCGAGCCGATGCCCTCAAGGCTGAGCGGCAGGGTGATGCGGCGGAACCGGGTCCAGGGGCCCGCGCCCAGATCGGCGGCGGCCTCGGTGAAGTTGCGCGGCAGTTTTTCCAGCGCGGAATACAGCGGCAAAAGCATGTACAGCGCGGTCAGGTAGATCAGCCCGACGCTGACCGAGAAACCGGTGAACATGAAGGGGATGGGCCGGTCGATCAGCCCCAGCCATTGCAGTGCGATGTTCACCGCGCCGTTGTTGCCCAGCAGGATCATGATCGCATAGGTGCGCACGATCTCGCCGGTCCAGAAGGGGATCAGCACCAGCAGCAGCAGCGCCAGCTGGTTCTCGCGCTTGACGTAGCGGGCCAGATAATAGGCCACCGGATAGGTGATCAGCAGGGTGACGAAGGTCAGCGAGGCCGAGTAGATGATGGTTCGGAAGAACGGTTTCTGGAACACGCTTTCGGTGAAGAACGTCCCGTAATTGTCCAATGTGAAATGCGTTTCTTTCCCAGGTGCTACCGGATAGGCATCCAGCAGGCTGACCTGGAACATCTGCAGCATCGGGCCCAGATGCTGGGTGATCAGCCAGATCAGCGGGATGATGCCCAGCAACAGAAATTGTCGACGCGGCGACGCAAAGATCAAACCCGTCAGGGCCTGGTAGGGTTTCCAGGCGACGAGACGGCCCCAACGGGTGGCGTCTTCCGACGCCGGGGGCCGGGTCACGGCGGGGGCGCCACGTTTGGCCCCGACAGATGCCGTGTTGGTCATGGTTACTATCCTTCCTGCCACTGCAGAACCTGTGGCTTCGGGCCAGCCGGACGCGGCCCGAAGCAATGGTGGTTGGTCAGGCCGCCTTGATGGCTTCCACGGCCGGATCGACCAGACCGTATTTCATCTCGTTGGCTTCGGCGCGGAAGAACTGCAGGTTGGCCAGTTCCTCTTCGCTGAACGAAGACGCGGCCTTCTCGGCATCGGTCAGATAGGCGTCCGCGCCCTTGAAGGTCGAGATGAAGCCCGACGCCCGGGTCATCGCCGCGCCAATCTCCGGTTCGGCCAGGATGGCGTTCAGGAAGGTATAGGCGTTGTCGAGGTTCGGGCAGTTGTTGGCGATGTTGTAAGTGTAGACGAAACCGTAGGAGCCTTCCTTCGGAATGGTCATCGACACCGGGAACCCGTCGGCCATCAGCGCCGCGATGGGACCGTTCCAGGCGCAGGCCATTGCGATGTCCTGGTTGACGAACATCTGCTGCACTTCGGCACCGCCGTCATAGTACTTGCGCACCAACGGCTTCTTCTCGATCAGGAAGTCGCGGGCCTCGGCGACGATCTCGGCGGCGCGCTCGGGGTCGTCCAGATAGGCAACCATGTTGCCGTCATAGCCCTTCATCAGCATCACGATCGACATCATGTCCTGAATTGTATAGGCGGTCTGGCCCTTGTACTTGTCCGAGAAGAACGTCATCCAGCTTTGGACATCCTCTTCCGGCACCAACTCGTTGTTGTAGGCCAGAACTTCCATGCCGGACAGGATCGGCGCGCCCCATTTGTTGCCGTTGATGGTCGACCAGTCGCTTTCCGAGAACACCGGGTTGATGGTGCTCCAGTTGGGCAGGCGATCCACGTCCAGCGGCTGCAGAAGATCGTTTTCAATGAACTGCAGGAAGCGGTGGCCGGCCACGGTCATGATGTCCACGGTCGGGTTCGGCTGCTCGGCGGCCAGCAGGTTGAACTGCTTGCCCTGGTCGTCCACCAGGCGGACGTTGATCTGGATGCCGGTGTCCTTCTCGAAGTCCTTCTTGAAATCGGCCGGCACGAAATCGTTGTAGGTCCAGACGTTGACTTCGCCGCCCGCGGCATGGGCGCGGCGCAGGTAGGCCGGGCTGGCCAGGATCCCCGCCGTGGCGGCGGTGGTGCCCAGGAACTTCCTGCGATTGAGGATCAGTTTCGACATGTCTGTGTCTCCTTGTTGGTTCGAAAAAGGACCGGACCGGTCCCTTCGCGAGGGTGAGGACGCCCTTGTCAGGCGCTTGGCGTTGTTTGCGTTGCGTCAGGCAGGATCCCGGTATGCGCTGCCATGGTCAAGTCATCCAGGCTGAAAGCTGTCAGATCCAGCGCCGACAGCAATTGGTTTTCCGTGGCGAAATCGCGTCCGTACATGGCCGAGAAGATGTCGATCCCGGCCTGGTGCAGCACTGCTGGTTTGCCTGCCAGCCGGCCCAGAACAACCACCGGGAGCAGACCGTATGGCACATCCTCGGTCACGTAGCGGCTGTCGGCGGTGGCCGGTCCGGTGCCGCCATTCCCCTGCGCGTGCATCTGCTGGTTCATGTCCGAGATCGAAGCGACCGGCACGTGAAACGACTGGTGAAAATGCTCGAAGATGGTCTTGACCGACAGCTCCAGCGCATTGGCGATGGCCAGCCGTTCCTCGTCCAGCCGTTCCAGAAGGCGGCCGACCTTGGGGGTGACGTTCTGGCCCTGGCTCCAGTTTTCGCCGCGTTCCATGCGGGTCATGTTGCCAAGGGCGATGCCCATGTGGTTCTGCGGGTTCAGGTTCGACAAGGTGATTGCCAGAAGGCCGTCGCGCGGGGCGAAGACCGGGCCGAACAGATCTTCGCATTGGTCCAGTGCCGCGTCCTGCTGATCGGCGGGCACGGTGCACATGTCGATGCGGGCACGGATGGTGTTGACCAGAACCGCCGCCCCGTCCTGCCGCCGCCCGGTCACGGCGGTGGTGCCCCAGCAGGTGATCGGCGCGCTCACGCCGCGTTCGGCCAGCTTGCCGTGCAGGTAAAGCGCCCCGAAGGAAGCATGCGACGAGATGATGACATGCTGGCCCTCGCAGATCACCGGGGCCAGCGCGTCGAACACCGCCTTGTGACCATAGCCGGGCACCGCCACCAGCAGTACATCGGTCGCGGCAAGGTCCTTTGGCGTTTGGGCAATAGCGGGCCGGTACTGCCCGTCCAGCGCGCCGCTTGCAGTGATGCCGCCCTCCAACCCCTGGGTGCCCGCCCCCGACGGTGACCACAGAACCGCCCTGTGGCCCCGGCTTTCCAGCAGGGCAGCGGTGGCCAGCGCGATGGAGCCTGCGCCCGCGATGCCAATGGACAGGCTCATGCGGAACCCTCCTCGCGGACGGGATCGCCCAGCACATGCATCAGCCGGTTGGCCCAGCCGAACAGCGCGGTGGACAGGATCAGGTCCAGCACTTCTGCTTCGTCCAGACCGGCGGCGCGCAGGGCATCCATGTCCTCGGCACTGGCCTCGGAGGGGGCGGCGGACAGCTTGCGGGCAAAGTCGAAGATCGCCCGGTCGCGCGGGCTCAGGTCGGCATTTTCACCTTTGGCAAACAACTCGTCTGTGACGCGCGTGTCCTTTTCGATCTGGGCGTGCCGCGAGGCATGAACGGCGGCGCAATAGATGCAGCGGTTCACGATCGAGGCCCCAAGCGCGCCCAACTCCCGCTCGGACCGGCTCAGCCCTTCCTTGTCGTACATGATCGCGTTGAACAGCGGCGAGCGCACTTTCAGGCTTTCCACGTCATGGGCCAGCGTCAACACATATTCCGACACCTTGGTGTTGGACGGGGTGACCTGAAGGGCCTCCAGTTGCGCGGGTGTCGCTTCGGCCAGATCGACCGGGGTCACGCGCGGCCGCCATTGCGGCACGTTGCGGGTGAACTTATGGATCACGCGGGCGGTCATGCGCGGGTCTCCGTCATCAAGCGCAGCCCGGCGATCAGGCGCAACTGGTAGGCCAGGAAGGCGTTCAACTCGCACAGGCGGACGATATCGGCGTCGCTGATCCCGGCGGCTTGCAGACCGGCGATATCCGCTGCCGCAATGTCGCGGGTCTGCACCGCGACATTGTCCATGAAGGCCACGACTTCGGCCAGTCCTTCTGCCGCGCCATCCTGACCGGGGTCGGTCAGGTCGGCATGGGCGGTGCCGGTCATGCGGCCTGCATAGCGGTCTGCCACCGCGTCCATCCGGTTCAGCCGGGCAATGCGGGACGCCAGCGCGGCGCGCAGATCAGCAGGCCATGCGCCGCAGTCTGCGGGCGCAAGTACCGCTTCTTCGGCGGTCTGGGTCATCTCAAGGATGTTGGCCCGCAACATCACCGCCACCGCGCCAGGGCCTACTGGGGCAACGCCACCTTCGGCCACAGCGGTGGTTGACCAGATGTCGCTCACGCCTCGACCTCCTGCGGCAGATCGCTTTCGACCCATTCGGTACCGTCCAGCTCGGGCGTGTCGTAGTCCAGCATGCCTTGCCAATGGGCCTCTACATCTTCGGTGTAAAGCGTCGCGGCAATGTCGCGGGCCAGCCATGCGGCCCCTTCGGAGACGCCGGGAATGTCGCCGCTGACCTTGCCCAGGCTCGCCGTGGCGCCATAGTTGAAGCAATAGACGTTTCTCAGCCAGGGCGCTGTGCCGGGCACTTTCTCGCGGAAGGTAAAATCCGGGTTCAGATAGGGGAAACGGCCCAGGTCGGCGTTCTCCTCGCCCGCAGGCGGCGTGTAGACATCCTGCCAAAGCTGGATCTGCCCGGCGGCATCGCCGAACTCCTTGCGTTGCAGCGGATCGGTGATGAAGCCGGTGCCAAGGATCAGGAAATCGGCGGTCCAGCTTGTACCGTCGGCAAAGCTGATCCTCACCTGATCGCCAACCTGTTCGGTCTTCGTCGTGGCCTTGCCAAAGTGGAAATAGGCGTTGTCATGGCGGCTGACCCGCAGGGTCGAGCCATGCGGCGAAGGCGTCTGCGTGGCAAAGCTGTACTGCATGAAGCGCCAGCGCCAGGCGTCGTCCATGGCCGAATACCCGGCGGTAAAGCCAAAGCTGCCGATGCCCATCATCTTGTTGACGGTGGGCATGGTCTTGCGCCGGATCAGGTGGCGAACCTCGGCGGCGCCATGCTCCAGCGCCTCGGCAGAGTTGTCCACCGCAGAGGCGCCGACACCGATCACCGCCACCTTCTTGCCTTTCAGACCGGCAAAATCGATGTCATCGGCGGAATGCGCCCAGAACGCTTTCGGCAGGTCGCGGACAAAACCGGGAATGTTGGGCTTGCCGGTGCCGTCGCGCCCGGTGGCCGACACCAGCTTGCGCGTCAGGATCGAGCCTTGCGCCGCCCCCGACAGGTGCAGCCGCAGCAGGTCGCCTTCGGGTTCCACCAGATCCACCGAGACCTCGTTCTCGACAGGGATGTCCAGCACCTTTCGATACCAGCGCAGATAGTCCATCCACATTGGCCGGGGGATCTTGCCCAAAGCCTCCCACGCGGCGGTGCCATGCTGGGCGCGGTACCACGCCTGGAAGGTCAGCGCGCCATGGCCATAGGCAGGGCCGGTCAGTTCCTTGGGTGAGCGCAGGGTGACCATGCGGGCATAGTTCAGCCACGGCCCCTCGAAGCCCGCCGGGGAGCGGTCCAGCACCCGTATGTTGTGGATGCCGCCGGTCTTCAGCGCCAGCCAGGCCACCATCCCGCACATGCCGCCGCCGATGATGACCACGTCGTGCACCGGCTCCCCGCCATGGCTTCGCGGCGGTACCCAGGATTTTCCGGGGCAGCACAGGAAGGCCAGATCCTCGTGCAGGCGCGCTTCCAGTGCGGGCAGTCCGGCGCCGTCGATGCTGGGCAATGGGGGCTGTGTCATGGTCTGTCTTTTACCTCTGAAGTTCATCTGCACGGGGTGGGCTCAGGCGGTGGTGCTGCCGGGCCAATGCGGGTGCAGGTCGTCGATGAAATAGCGATGCCGGTGGCGATGGCCCTGCGCGTGATGTTCGCGCAAATGCGGATGGCCTTCGGGAAGTTCGGGATGTTCGTGGACCAGACCGGCAGGCGGTTCGGCCACCCAGACGCGGGCGGCCAGCACCAGCGTCAGAAGGGCGGCGATGCACAGCCCGGCCATGGCCGGGGCCGGACCAACGGCCGCGCCCAGCAGTCCGGCGGCCGGATAGGCCAGCAGCCAGCCCGCATGCGACAGGGCGAATTGCGCGGCAAACACCGCCGGGCGGTTTTCCGGGGTGCTGGAACGGGTGATGATCAGCCCGCCGGGGGTCAGCACCAGCGAGGACGCCGCCCCGAAGCCGAACCACAGGACCAGCGCCCCGGTCTCGCCGGGCGACAGCAGGACCAGCGCCCCGAGGGCCGCAAAGATCACAACCCCCAGCGTCATGATCCGCCGTTCGCTGGCATGGTCCAGCAGGCGCGGCACCAGCAGGGCCAGCGCAGCCGCGCCCAGGCCATAACAGGTCATCAGCCGGGGATAGAATTCGACGCCGGTATCGAAATGTGCGCCCGCGTAGATCACCGAATTGACCAGCACCCAGGCCATCATCAGCGACAGGGCGAATTGCATCAGCCACAGGCCGCGCAGGCGCGGGGTACGCAGATAGATCCGCAAGCCACGCGGCAGACGTTGCCGGAACGGGGTCTTGGCGGTGGCCACATGGGCGGGAAACCGCGTCAGCATCAGCATCGCGATGGATCCCGCAAAGCTGAGGCTGGCCAGGAAGAACAACTGCCCCGGCGCGATCAGGTTCAGCGCCAGCGCGGCGATCACCGGGCTGAGGATCGACTCCAGCGTGTAGGCCAGCCGCGACAGGGCCAGCGCGCGGGCATATTCGGCCTCGTCCGGGATCATGTCGGCGATCACCGACTGGAACAGCGGCGTGAAGCCGGAGGCAAAGGCGAAGAACACGAAGGCCAGCCCCGCCACCTGCCACGGCCCCACGGCCAGCGCCATCAGCGCGACGACGCCCATGCGCACAAGGTCGATCATCGCCAGGACCGGCCGGCGCGGGTAGCGCGACAGCGCCGCTTCGGCCACCGGCGAGACCAGCACGTAAGCCACCATCTTCAGCGCCAGGATGCCCCCCAGCATCGCCCCGCCCAGCGAGATGCCGCCAAAATCATAGGCGCTGAGCGCCAGCGACACCGTCAGAATCCCTACCCCCGTCAAAGACAGGATCTGCGCCGCGAACAGCCGCCGGAACTGGGGATTTCTGAGCGGGTGGTTCAAATCTAGGCTCTTTCCGTGCGCGCCTCGGGCAGCGGGGCGGGCTGACCGGACGGGCGCAAGCTGCGGTGGGTGAAACGGGCGGTGTTCGGGTCGCCCTCGTAGTCGTCCCGGTAACATGCCGCAACCCGCGCAAGATTGTCGACACTGTCGATGACGAAATCTGCCTTCTCATCGGTCAGCAATGCCGAAAGATTAAGCCGGACCCAGCCAGGTTTCTCGGTTTCCTGCCCGGTTTCCAGCGCCGCCAGCGTCGCATCCGAAGCCGCCTTGTCGAGCCCCAGAAGCCGATGCGCATAGGAGCCCGCGCAGGCACAGCCGCCGCGCGCCTGAATACCGTGCAGGTCGCTCAGCAGACGGGTGAACCACTGGTGATGCAGATGCCCGCCCGCGCCGTCGCGGATGCGGAACGAAAAGATCGGGATCGCCGGCGCGTGGGCATTGCCCAGAAGCTGGAGGCGCGGATTGGTCTTCCAGACTGCCAGCGCGCGGGCCCGCAACGCGGCCTGCCGCTGGTCCAGCCAGTCCTGGCCAAGCGCCTCTTTCACCATCAGCACAAGCGCCGCGCGGATGTCGCCGACCACGTTGGGTGTGCCACCTTCCTCGCGATCGGTCAGGCTTTCGGAATAGACATGCGACCACGGCGACACGAAGGAGACCGTGCCGCCGCCGGGCAGGGTTGGCGTGCTGCGCCGGGCGATGGCATCGCGCACCACCAGCACACCCGAGGCGCCGGGGCCGCCGGGGAACTTGTGGGCCGAGAAGACAATGGCATCCTTGGCGCATTCGCTGCCCGCGCGCATCTGCATGTCGATGTAGGGCGCGCCGCAGGCATAGTCCCAGATCGCCAGCGCGCCATGCGCCTTCAGCAATCGCGTCACCGCGTCGGTGTTGGTCAGGATGCCGGTGACATTGGAGGCCGCCGAAAACGCCCCGACGATCAGATCCGCGCCCTGCGCCGCGACCAGCGCCTGCTCCAGCGCCGCCATGTCCGGGCCGCCCTGCGCGGCCTCGGGGATCTCGATGCATTCGGCGCCGCTTTCGCGCCACGGCAGCAGGTTGGAATGATGCTCGTAGGGGCCGATCAGGATCACCGCCCGCCCGCCGCCCGCGACCAGCGCGGGGATGTCCAGCAGACCCACCAGCCGGTTCAGACCCGCCGTGGCGCCGGCGCCGGTGAACACCACGCTGTGGTCTTCGGATGCGCCGATGATCCGCGCGATCTCGGCCCGCGCCGCATGGCGCAACCGGGTGCAGAAGGCCCCGCAATACGAGGCCTCGGTATGGCTGTTGGCGTAATAGGGCAGCACCTCGTCGCGGATGAAATCCTCGATCTGGGTCAGGGCACGGCCCGAGGCGACGTAATCCGCATAGACGAGCGGCCGCGGTCCATAGGGGCCGGGAATGGTCGCATTGTTGCCGATCAGCCCCGCGCGGAGGCGCGCCACCAGATCGGGGGCCGAGAGGGTTTCGCGAAATTGTTCCAAAGGTTGCATGGTCACTCGGGCAGGAAAGGTCAGACGGACTGTCCCGACCAGTACTGACCCATCCCCCCCGCGAAATCATCACATGATTTTGCTATACTTCGGCCAGAATTCTATCATATGATAGACATATTATGATTTCGCTAGATCACATCGACTGCCGGATACTGGCAGAACTGCAAAAAGACTCCTCGCAGTCGCAGCGGGCGCTCAGCGACAAGGTCGGCCTGTCGCAAAACGCCTGCTGGCGGCGGTTGAAGGTGCTGGAAACAAAGGGCGCGATTCGCGGCTACACGGTGCTGCTGAACCGCGATGCGGTGGGGGCCGGGCTGGTGGTCTTCGTGATGATCCGCACCCGCCACCATTCCGCGCAATGGCTGGAGAAATTCCGCAAGCACGTCGCCGCGCTGGACGACGTGGTGGATTTCTACCGTATCGGCGGCGAATACGATTACCTGCTGAAGATCGTCACTCGTGACATGGCCAGCTATGACGCCTGCTATCGCCGCCTGATCGCGGGGATCGAGCTGGAAACCGTCACGTCGTTCTTCGCCATGGAGGCAATGGAAGAACAGCGCCCGGTACCGTTGCAGCCGACCGCCCCCCGGCGCTGACGAACCGGGGGGCGGTCAGCGGTGATCAGGTCATCACATCGGGCGCGGTGCGCCCGGTGGTTTCGGTCAATTGGCACAGGGCGCGGGTGGCGGCGATGATCCCGCTCAGCGCGTCTTGTGTGTCCAGAAACAAGTCGCCCCCGGCAGGTTCATAGCGTTCCAGATAGACCCGCAGCGTGGCGCCCTCGGTTCCGGTGCCCGACAGCCGCAGCACCGCGCGCCCGCCGCCTTCGAAATGGATGCGCAGCCCCTGGTTGCGGCTGACAGACCCGTCCACCGGATCGGTATAGGAAAACTGGTCGGCCCCGGCGATGGTCAGCCCGCCGACTACGGTGCCGGGCAGATCGTCCATCCGGTCGGTCAACCCCGTCATCAGGGCATTGGCCTTGTCGGTGGCGATGGCTTCATAATCGTGGCGGGAATAGTAGTTGCGGCCATAGGTCTGCCAGTGATCGGCCAGGATGTCCTGCACAGACACCTTGCGCGCCGCCAGGATGTTCAGCCACAGCAGCACCGCCCACAGCCCGTCTTTCTCGCGCACGTGATCGCTGCCGGTGCCGGCGCTCTCCTCGCCGCACAGGGTGACCTTGCCCGCGTCCAGCAGGTTGCCGAAGAACTTCCAGCCCGTGGGCGTTTCATAGCAGCCCAGCCCCTTGGCCTCGGCCACGCGGTCCGCCGCACGGCTGGTGGGCATGGAGCGGGCGACCCCGGCCAGCCCGCCGGCATAGCCCGGCGCCAGATGCGCATTGGCGGCCAGCACGGCCAGACTGTCGGAGGGGGTCACATAGATGCCGCGCCCAAGGATCATGTTGCGGTCGCCGTCGCCATCCGAGGCCGCGGCGAAATCCGGGCCATCGTCGCCCATCACCAGATCGACCAGGGGCTTGGCCCAGATCGGGTTCGGGTCGGGGTGCCCCTTGCCGAAGTCCACCGAGGGCACTGCGTTCATCACGGTGCCGTCGGGCGCGCCCAGAAGCCCTTCAAGGATCGCCGTGGCATAGGGGCCGGTCACCGCGTGCATGGCATCGAACCGCAGGGAGAAGCCGCCCGCGAACAGGGCGCGGATGGCGTCGAAGTCGAACAGGGTCTGCATCAGATCCGCATAGTCGGTCACCGGATCGACGATCTCGACCGCCATTTCGTCCAGCGCGGTCTCACCGATCTGGTTCAGATCCAGATCGGCGGTGTCCAGCGTGTGATACTCGGAAATAGTCTTGGTCTGCGCGAAGATGGCATCGGTGACGCCTTCAGGGGCCGGCCCGCCATTCGAGATGTTGTACTTCAGGCCGAAATCCGCGTCGATCCCGCCGGGATTGTGGCTGGCGGACAGGATCAGCCCGCCGTCCGCCTTGCGCTGGCGGATCAGGTTCGACGCCGCCGGGGTCGACAGCAGCCCGCCCTGACCGACGATGGCCCGCTTGGCGCCATTGGCCGCGGCCATGCGCAGGATGATCTGGATCGCCTCGGCGTTGAAATAGCGTCCGTCGCCGCCGACCACGAGGGTCTTGCCCGCCACGCCGCCGACGGCGTTGAAGGTGGATTGCACGAAACACTCGACAAAACCGGGCTGCATGAAGACGCGGGTTTTCTTGCGCAGGCCCGAGGTGCCGGGCTTCTGGCCTTCGAACGGGGTGCAGGGCTGGGTCACTTTGGTCATGAGGCGATGTCTTTCTCACGTGGGGCAGGCAGTGGGGGACGGTGGCTTTGCATCACGCCGGTGACATGACGCAGGGCCTCGTTCTTTGAAAATTCCTCGACCGGCACGGGCAGGCGCCGCCGCCAGTTGGGATGCTCGTCGATGGTGCCGGGCAAGTTCTGGGCTTGCGTCACGCCAAGGGCATCATCCAGTTGCACCGAGACCAGCGCCGAGGGCGCCTGCGCCAGACCGGCGTGGATGGCGTCCAGAATCTGGCCCTTGGGGGCTGTGGGCGGCAGATCGCAGGCGGCGCGCAGGCTGTGACGCTGGCGCGCGCGGAAGCCGTGGCGGCGGATGCGCTCGCCCTCGGAAATCCAGCCGACGCGCTGCCACCATTCGATGTCGGCGCCGTGCCAGAACCCGGCGATGGTGGGCGTGTCATGGGTGCCGAAGCAGGCAAGGCTTCGGGTCGGCATGGCGCTGGCGGGCAGGATGGTGCCGTCGTGGCGGGTTTCGAACTGCCAGACCGCATAGCTGTAAAGCCCCGCGTCGTTCATGGTGGCGCGGAACCCTTCCGGCACCAGCCCCAGATCCTCGCCGATGACGACACAGCCTGCGCGGGTGGCCTCGATGGCGATCACCGCCAGTAGCGATTGAAACGGCATGGAGACATAGCCGCCGGGGCTGCCGTCGTCGGGCAGCCAGAAACTGCGCGCCAGCCCCAGCGCATGGTCGATGCGCAGCAGGCCGCAGTGCCGCATCAGGCGCGCCAGCATCTTTCGGAACGGCGCGTAGAACGCGGCGGCCAGCGGGCCGGGGGCATGGGCCGCCAGCGCCCAGGACTGACCCTCGGGGCTGAGCTGATCAGGCGGGGCGCCGATGGTGACGCCGCGCGCGATGGTGGCACCGTTCATCCAGACCTCGGCCCCATCCGGGCGCGGCCCGACGGCCAGATCCAGATACAGTCCCAGCGACATGCCCGCCGCGCGGGCGCTGGCCTGAGCGGCCGCGATCTGGGTTTCGGCCTGCCATTGCAGCCAGGCGTGGAAATCGGCGCGCGCGCCGGCAGCCTTGATGGCAGCCGGTCCGGGCGCCCGCAGAGTCTCGGGCCAGTCACGGAAATCATGGCTGCGGGTTTCGCCAAGCGCCTCGAATTGCGCAAAGGTCTTCAGATCATCGTCTGCCGCATCCCGCCAGGCTTGAAAGGCGGCGCTGTCCTTCTGGCGGATATAGGCGGCTTCCAGCGCAGGCTTGTGACGGGCGCGGAAGGCGGCATAGTCGATCAGCCCATCGGCGGGGGTCGGACCCAGACCCGGCAGCGCGACATGATCGGTGTTGAAATAGCCCCGGTGGGTGGGTGAATAGGGGCTGATGATGTCCTGAACACTCCACCCCAGCGCGTGCACCGGGTTTATCCCGAGGAATTGCGCCCCCTGCTGTCCCAGCGCCGCGGCCGCCCGCGCCAGATCGGCATAGCTGCCCAACCCGCCGTTGTCGGCACTGCGCAGCCCATAGAGCGCGCCGGTCATGCCCCAGCTGCGGTCCTGCCCGGTGCGGGACGTGACATCAGGGGCCATGGCGGGACGCGCGAGCACGCGGGTTGGCGTGGTGGCAGCGGGGCCCTGCAACAGGTAGTAGCCCATCGCCAGTGCCGGCAGATGCAGGCTGTCTTCTGCCCGGCCTTCGGCGATCTGGGTGCCGTCCTCGGCCAGCAACACCCAGTCGAACGATGTCCCGACCGAAGCCTGCCATCGGGCGTTGGCGGTCACGATGATCTCGTCGGGCAAGGCGCTGTCGCTGCGCGCTTCGGCCAGGGCCTGCGCGACCTCGGCGCCCGACGTGGCCGCGACCCCCAGGGCGCGCAGCAGCGCGCGCAGGGTATCGGGCGAGGCCGGATGCCGCTGACCGTCAAGATCGTGATAGGCCGTGTGAACGCCGTGCCAGTGCGCCAGATCGGCCAGATCCTGATCGGCAGAGCGGCTCATGCGGAGGCGTCTCCGGTCAGGCAGAAGGCCACCAGCGAGTGCGCCTGTATCGTGGTTTCGCGCGTCGTTTCCCGCTTTTTCCCCTGACGCACCCGGTGGGTGTCGATGGCGCGGGTCCAGTCCTGCGCGCCGGGATTGGGCAGGTGCAGGATGCGGTCCTTGGGACTGCGATTGATGGCGATCAGCACTTCGTCGCGCAGGGCATCGCCCTTGAGACATTCGGCGCAGCCGCGTAGATGCAGGCACAGGGCGGCCAGGGCCGGGTCGTGCCAGTCCAGCGCGCCGCCGTCAAAATCGCACCATTCCACGTCCCGTTGCCCGTCCGAGGCGCGCGTGGCGCCGTGCAGATACTGGCTTTGCCACAGCACCGGATGGTCGTGTCGGAACCGCGTCAGCGCAGCGGTGAAGGCAATCTGATCCGGGTCCAGCGCTTCCCAGTCGATCCAGCTAGTGTCGTTGTCCTGGCAATAGGCATTGTTGTTGCCATGCTGCGTCTGCCCGCCTTCGTCGCCCGCCAGAAGCATCGGGGTGCCCTGCGAAAGGAAGACCGTGGCCAGCAGATTGCGCTGTCTCTGTTTGCGGTTTGCGATGATGACGGGGCTGTCAGAGGCGCCCTCGACGCCGAAATTCTCGCTGAAGTTTGCCTTGTGCCCGTCGCGGTTGCATTCGCCGTTGGCGTGATTGTGGCGGCGCTCGTAGCAGGTCAGATCCGCCAGAGTGTAACCATCGTGCGAGGCGGCATAGTTGATCGCGGCCCAGGTCCGGCGGCCGGGCCGTTCGAACACCGAGGACGAGCCCAGCAACGCGGATCCCAGCGCCTGCGCGCTTTTCTGGTCGCCGCGCCAGAACCGGCGATAGGTGTCGCGCCCGGTGTCGTTCCATTCGGCGAATTCAGGCGGGAACCGGCCAAGTTGATAACCGCCCGGACCAATGTCCCACGGCTCGGCAATCAGCTTGACCCCGGCCAGCACCGGATCCTGGCGCAACGCATCCAGAAATCCGCCATGCGGATCAAAGCCGTGCGCCTCGCGCCCCAGCGCCGTGGCCAGATCGAAGCGGAAGCCGTCAACGCCCATGACTTCGACCCAGAACCGCAGGCTGTCCATCACCATGCGCAGCACGAAGGGATGGCTGACATCCAGCGTGTTGCCACAGCCGGTATCGTTCACATAGTGGCGCGGATCGCCGTCCTGCAGCCGGTAATAGGCGGCATTGTCCAGCCCGCGAAAGCACAGGGTCGGGCCAAGATGATCGCCCTCGGCGGTGTGGTTGTAGACCACGTCCAGGATCACCTCGATCCCGGCCGAGTGAAACCGGTTGACCATCGCGCGGAAGCCCTGCACGCCCATGGGGCCGAAATAGCGCGGCTCGGGGGCGAAGAAACCGATGGTGTTGTAGCCCCAGTAGTTGACCAGCCCGCGCGCGGCAAGCGCGCCCTCGGACTTCAGCGCCTGCACAGGCAGCAGTTCCACCGCCGTGACGCCAAGCCGCGTCAGGTGATCCAGCATGGCGGGCGCGGCCATGCCCTCGAAGGTGCCCCGCAGCGAGGGATGAATGCCGGGATGCCGGATCGTGGCGCCCTTGACGTGCGCCTCGTAGATCCGGGTGTCATCCCAGGGCCGTTGCAGGGTCTCGGCATCGGGGCGGAACTGATCGGGGTGCGACACCACGCTTTTGGGCACATGGGCGGCGCTGTCGCAAGGGTTGATGATCAGGTCCGCTTCAGCCGCATCGGTCCTGTAGCCGTAGGTGGTGGGATGATCGGTGAACCCACCCCGCAACTCGCGCGTGTAGGGATCCAGCAGCAACTTGTGAAGATTGAACCGATGCCCCTGATCCGGCGCGTAGGGCCCGTCTGCCCGGTAGCCGTACAGCGTGCCGGGCCGCAAGCCGGGCAGGTAGCCATGCCAGATATCGCCGGTGCGTTCTGGCAGCGGCAGCCGCCGTTCCTCGCGTTGTCCGTCCGGCGAAAAGAGACACAGGTAGACCTGCGTCGCATGTTGCGAGAACACCGCGAAATTGGTGCCCCCCCCGTCGAAATGCGCGCCCAGGCGGGTCGGGCGGCCGGGTTCGAACAGGGCATCCACAGCGGTGTGACAGTTCATGGGGCCAGCGACGCGTAAAGGTCGGCGTATCCGCGCGCCGAACGTTCCCAGCCGACCGGCTGTTTCATCGCCGCGCGTTGCATCGCCTGCCACTGTCGCGGCTCGGCATAGGCTTCGACGACCCGGTCGATCACCTGCGCGATGCCTTCGGCACTGACCTCGTCAAAGACGAAACCGGTCGCGGCCTTGGCGGCGACGGCGGCGGCATTGGCATCGATGACGGTGTCGGCCAGCCCGCCGGTGCGCGCCACCACCGGCAGCGTGCCATAGCGCAGCCCGTAAAGCTGAGTCAGGCCGCAGGGTTCGAACCGCGACGGGATCAGGATGGCGTCGCTGCCACCCTGCAACAGGTGGGCCAGCGTCTCGTCATAGCCGATGACGGTGCCGACGCGGCCCGAAAAAGCCTCGGCGGCCTGCACAAAGCCGCGCTCCAGCTCTGGCGCGCCGGTGCCCAGAACCGCCAGCTGCGCGCCCCGGTTGACCAGATGCGGCACCGCTTCAAGCAGCGCATCCAGACCCTTCTGGCCGGTCAGGCGGCTGATGACACAGAACAGCGGCCCGGTGCCGTCGGGGTCCAGCCCCATGCGTTTGCAGACGGCGGCGCGGTTCTCGGCCTTGCGCTTGAGGCTCCGCGCCTCGAACGGACTGGGCAGGGCTGTATCGGTGGCGGGATCCCAGGCCTCGGTGTCGATGCCGTTGAGCAACCCGCTCAATGCCGCGCCGCGGTTCTGCAACACGCCTTCCAGCCCCATGCCGAAGTCGGGCGTCAGGATCTCGCGCGCGTAGGTCGGGCTGACGGTGGTGATGCGATCGGAAAACACCAACCCGGACTTCAGGAAGCCGATCTGGCCGTAGTATTCCAGCGCCTCGGGATGGAACCAGTCCCCCTTCAGACCCAGCGGCCCAAGGGTTTCCGGCCCGCACAACCCCTGAAAGGCGATGTTGTGAATGGTCAGGACAGACGGCGGCTGACCGCGCCCGTCCATCTTCAGATAGACCGGGGCCAGTGCCGCCTGCCAGTCATGGGCATGTAGCACGTCGGGCGCATAGCCTTCGATGGCGCCGGCGCAGATCCAGGCCGCGGCCCGCGACAGGGCGCCGAAGCGGATCGGATTGTCCGCCCAATCCTTGCCGGTCTCGTCGATATAAAGCCCGGCGGGACGGTCGAAGAGCTGCGGCATGTCCAGCAGCAGCAGCGGCACCCCGCGCGCGGTGACACGTACCACGCGCCCGGCACCACCGGGCAGACCCTCGAACGTCGCGACCTCTTCGCCCTCGGGCAGCAGCGGGAACAGCGCCGGATAGGCGGGCATCAGAACCTGTGCGTCGATCCCCAGCGGCGCAAGGGCCGCAGGCAGGGCGCCGACCACATCGGCCAGCCCCCCGGTTTTTGCGAAAGGGGCGCATTCGGACGCCACCATCAAGACCTGCATTTCAGCCATCCAGTTTGTCGATCATGTCCTGCGTGATCAGGCAGATGCCGCCTTCAGACCGCCGGAATCGCTTGGCGTCAAGGTCCGGGTCTTCGCCCACCACCAGACCTTCGGGAATTTTTACGCCTCGGTCGATGACCACGTTCTTCAATTGTGCCCGGCGACCGACCTCGACATAGGGCAGGGCGACGACCCCTTCCAGTTGCGAGAACGAATGGGTCTTCACGCCGGTAAACAGCAAGCAGCGATCCAGCGACGAGCCCGAGATGATGCAGCCCCCCGCCACCATCGATGACACCGCCTGCCCACGGCGGCCTTCCTCGTTGTGGATGAACTTGGCCGGCGGCACCAGTTCGGAATAGGTCCAGATCGGCCAGTCGGTGGCATAGATGTCCAGCGCCGGTTTGAAGTCGGTCAGGTCGATGTTGGCCTGCCAATAGGCGTCGATGGTGCCCACGTCGCGCCAGTAGGGTTCGGTTTCCAGCCCCGACATGACGCTGGAGCGGCTGAAGGGATGCGCATAGGCGCCGCCCTCGGCCACGATGGCCGGGATGATGTCCGAGCCGAAATCGTGGCTGCTGTCGGGGTTCTGCGCGTCTTCGCGCAGGATCCGGGCCAGGACTTCTGTTTCAAACACATAAATTCCCATGCTGGCCAGCGCGCGGGTCGGATCGCCGGGCATGGCCGGGGGATCGGCGGGCTTTTCGACGAAGTCGAGGATCTTGTCGTTGGTGTCCACCGCCATCACGCCAAAGCCCTTGGCCTCCTCGCGCGGGACCGCGATGCAGCCCACGGTGACCTTGGCGCCCGAGCGGACGTGCTGCTCGATCATGAAGGAATAGTCCTGCTTGTAGATATGGTCCCCGGCCAGGACCAGCAGGTATTTCGGACCGTAGCCTTCGATGATGCTGAGGTTCTGCGTCACCGCGTCGGCGGTGCCCTTGTACCAGTTTTCCTCGTCCATCTGCTGCGAGGCGGGCAGGATATCCAGGCTCTCGTTGCGCTCGGCACGGAAGAAGCTCCAGCCGCGCTGCATGTGACGGATCAGGCTGTGCGCCTTGTATTGCGTGGCCACACCGATCCGGCGAATGCCCGAGTTGACGGCGTTGGACAGGGCAAAGTCGATGATCCGGGTCTTGCCGCCGAAATAGACGGCCGGCTTGGCGCGGATATCGGTCATTTCCTTCAGGCGACTGCCGCGACCGCCGGCCAGAACATAGGCCATGGTCTGCTGGGCCAGCGCATATCTGTCGTCTCTCATGGTTTCCTCCCGCGAAAGTATCTGTTTGTGGCCGCTCAGTCGGCGGCCCGTTCGAAAAAGACGGCTGCCAGGGGCGGCACGGTGATCTCTATGGACTGGGCGCAGCCATGGGCCGGCGCGTCGGTGCTGGCGCAGGTGCCCGGATTGATGGTGTCGCTGCCGCCATAGGTCGCGGCGTCGGTGTTCAGCCGTTCCCGCCAGACACCCGCCTGCGGCACGCCGATGCGATACCCCGGGCGCGGCACGGGGGTCATGTTGACCACCACCAGCACCGGCGCGCTGTCCGGCGCGCCCATACGCACCCACGAGAAGATCGAACTGGCCGCGTCGCCGCCGTCGATCCACTGGAAGCCGTCGGGTGAACTGTCGCGCTGGTGCAGCGCCGGGGTTGCGGCGTACAGCCGGTTCAGGTCCCCGACCAGCCGCTGCATTCCGGCATGGGGGGCATGGTCCAGAAGATGCCAATCCAGGCTGGATTCGTTGTTCCATTCCTGTGCCTGGGCAAACTCGCACCCCATGAACAGAAGCTTCTTGCCCGGATGCCCCCACATGAAGCCGAAATAGGCGCGCAGATTGGCGAACCGTTGCCAGTCGTCGCCCGGCATCCGGCCCAGAAGCGAGCCCTTGCCGTGCACCACCTCGTCATGGCTGAGCGGCAGGATGAAATTCTCCGAGAAGGCATAGTGCAGCCCGAAGGTCATCTTGTCGTGGTGGTATTTCCGGTTGATCGGATCTTCGGACATGTAGCGCAGGGTGTCGTTCATCCACCCCATGTTCCACTTGAACCCGAAGCCCAGACCGCCCCCGTCCGTGGGCGCGCTGACGCCCGGAAAGGCGGTGGATTCCTCGGCCGCGGTCATGATGCTGTCGTCGGCGCCATAGACGGCCACGTTCATGCGCTGCAGGAAGGCAATGGCTTCGAGGTTTTCGCGCCCGCCGTGTTCATTGGGCACCCATTCGCCCTCTTTCCGCGAATAGTCGCGGTAGAGCATCGAGGCCACCGCATCGACCCGCAGCCCGTCGATGTGGAACTCTTCGAACCAGTAGCGGGCGTTGGCGATCAGGAAATTCAGAACCTCGGTCCGGCCATAGTTGTAGACCAGCGTGTTCCAGTCCGGGTGATAGCCTTCCTTCGGGTCCGCGTGTTCATAAAGCGCGGTGCCGTCGAACCGGCCCAACCCGTGCATGTCGGTGGGGAAATGGCCCGGTACCCAGTCGATGATCAGGCCCAGCCCGGCTGCATGGCAGGCCTCGACGAAGGCGCGGAAATCGGTGGGCGTGCCAAAGCGCGAGGTCGGCGCGAACAGCCCCACCGGCTGATAGCCCCAGGAGCCACCGAAGGGATATTCGCTGATCGGCGTCAGCTCGATATGGGTAAAGCCCATGTCCCTGGCGTAAGGCACCAGCGTCTCGGCCAGTTCGCGATAGGACAGAGAGCGGTTGTCCTCTTCGGGCACACGGCGCCAGCTTTCCAGATGCACCTCGTAGATCGAGATCGGCTGGTCGATCTTCTGCTTCGCGCCCCGCTCTTGCAGCCAGCCGCCATCGGCCCAGTCATAGCCGCGAAGATCGCGCACGACCGAGGCCGTCGCCGGGGGCAATTCGGCACCGAAACCCACCGGGTCGGCCTTCAGCGGCAGCAGGTTGAAGGCGCTGTCCAGCAATTCGTACTTGTAGACCGCGCCGTCGCCAAGGCCGGGCACAAAGATCTCGTGCACGCCGGTGGCACCGCGCCGTCGCATCACATGCCGCCGCCCGTCCCAGCCGTTGAAATCCCCGACCACGGAAACCCGCGCCGCATTGGGCGCCCAGACGGCGAAATGCGTGCCCTCGATTCCGTCGTGGGTGCAGGGATGCGCGCCAAGCGCCTTCCACAACTCGCCATGGGTGCCTTCGCCCAACAGGTATTCATCCATATCGCCAAGGTAGGGACCGAAGGCATAGGCGTCGTGATCTTCCCAGACGATTTCACCCTGCGTCAGCCGCAAGCGGTACTTGAAGAGGTTCTTGCGACGCGGAATGATCCCCGCGAACAGCCCGTCGCCCAGATGGTCCAGGGCAGCCAGCCGGCGCCCGGTGCGGGCGTCCAGAACCTCGACCGCTTCGGCCTCGGGACGCATTGCACGCAGGACCAGTTTGCCATCGTGCGGATGCAGGCCCAGCACCGAGAACGGGTCGCCATGACGCCCGGCCACGATGGCGGCGGCGGCTTCAGAATCGATCAACCTGTCTGGTTTGCTCATGCAGACTTCTCCAGTAGCGCCCCATGGGGCCGGGTCTTCCAGATGTCGCGGGCATAGCCCCTGATCGTGCGATCCGACGAGAACCAGCCCATGCTTGCAGTGTTCATCAATGCCATGGTGGCCCAGGACTGTTGCGATTGGAAGGCAATATCGGCGCGGCGCTGCGTGTCGAAATAGCTGTCGAAATCGCAGGTCACCAGGAAATGGTCATGATCGTAGAGCATGCCCACCAGCCCATGATAGCGGTGCGGATCCTGTGGCGAGAAGCGGCCTTCGAAGATCTGGCCCAGCACCCGGCGCAGGCGCGGACTGGCTTCGATCGCTGCGCGCGAGAATCCGGGCTGCTGACGGCGTTCCATCACCTCGGCGGCGGTCAGGCCGAACAGGAAGAAGTTCTCGCTGCCCACGTGTTCGCGGATCTCGACGTTGGCGCCGTCCAGCGTGCCGATGGTCAGCGCGCCGTTCAGGGCGAATTTCATGTTTCCGGTGCCCGAGGCCTCTTTCCCGGCGGTCGAGATCTGTTCGGACAGGTCGGCGGCGGGGATCAGGCGTTCGGCCATGGTGACATTGTAGTTCGGCGGGAACACGATCTTCAGCCGGTCCCGCGTCACCGGGTCGGCGTTGATCACGGAGGCGGTGTCGTTGATCAGGTGGATGATGTCCTTGGCCATGAAATAGCCCGGCGCCGCCTTGCCGCCGAAGATCTTGACGCGCGGGGTCCAGTCCTTTTCGGGATGGTCGCGCATTTCGTTCCACAAGGCGATAGTTTCCAGCAGGTTCATCAGCTGGCGCTTGTATTCGTGGATGCGCTTGATCTGCACGTCGAACATGGCATCGGGGTCGATCTGCACGTCGCAGGTCTGGCCGATCCAGTTCGACAGGGCCACCTTGTTCACCCGCTTGGCGGCGTGGAAATCGGCCACGAAGGCGGAATCGCCGCGCTTGTCGGTCAGCGCCGACAGCTGCTCAAGATCCGAGACCCAGCTTTCGCCCAGTTCCTCGCTGATGAGGTTGCGCAGTGCCGGGTTGCAGCCGTACAGCCAGCGCCTTGGCGTGATGCCGTTGGTCTGGTTGATGATCCGGGTCGGATGGATGCGGTGCAGGTCGGCAAAGACGGTTTCCTTGACCAGCTCGGTGTGCAGCGCCGAGACACCGTTGACCTTATGCGCCATGATGAAGGCCAGTTCGCCCATGCGCACATCGCCATGCTCCAGGATGCGGGGGCTGCCGGGATGTTCGGCCTGATGGCTGTCGTCGATGGCGCGGATGATTTCCAGGTGTCGCGGCAGGATGCGGCCCAACAGCCCCTCGTGCCAGCGTTCCAGCGCCTCGGGCAGCAGGGTGTGGTTGGTGTAGGCCAGGCAGCGGCGCGCCAGGTCAATGGCCTCGGGCATCTCCAACCCGTGTTCGTCCACCAGCAGCCGGACCAGCTCCGGCCCGGCAATCGCGGGGTGGGTGTCGTTCAACTGGATCGCGACCGCATCGGGCAGGGCGCGGATATCGTCATGGTCGCTGAGGAACCGGCGCAGCAGATCCATGATCGAGGCGGCGGTGAAGAAGTACTCCTGCTTCAGCCGCAACTCCTTGCCGCTTTCGGTGGTGTCATCGGGATAGAGCACGCGCGAGATCGTCCGGGCCAGCGCCTCGGACCGGCCCGCCGCCAGATAGTCACCGCGGTTGAAGCTGGCCAGATCGAACTGCCGGACCGGGTCAGCCGACCACAGGCGCAGGGTGTTGCCCCAGACGCCCTTCCAGCCAACGATCGGCGTGTCATGGGCGGTGGCCAGAACCGAGTCGCCCGGATGCCATTTGGCGCGGCCCTCGCTGTGGCTGACATGGCCGCCAAAGCCGATGCGATACTGTACTTCGGGGCGTTCGAATTCCCAGGCGTGGCGCTGTGACAGCCAGGTCTCGGGCTTCTCCATCTGCTCGCCTTCGACGAAGCTCTGCTCGAACAGCCCGTGCTCATAGCGGATGCCGTAGCCGTAGGCGGGAATGCCCAGCGTCGCCAGCGAATCCATGAAACAGGCCGCGAGCCGCCCCAGTCCGCCATTGCCAAGGGCGGCGTCGGGTTCGTTGTGAACGATGGTATCGAAATCCTGCCCCAGAGCCTTCATGGCGTTGCGGGCTTCGGTCTCCAGCCCTTGGTTCGAGATCATGTCCTCGATCAGCCGCCCGATCAGGAATTCCATCGACAGGTAATAGACCCGCTTGGCCGAGGTTCCATAGGCCGCGCGCGTGCTGTCGAACCATGTGTCGACCATGTGATCGCGCAGCACCAGCGACAGCGCCATGCGCCAGTCGTAGACCGAAGCGTGGTCGGCATCCTTGCCCAGCGAATAACGGAGACGTTTGAGAATTTCGTTTTTCATGACCGGATCAGAACCCTGCGCCGTGCGTACGACGGCAATTGTTAGCGTTAACGAAGACCTGCGTAGGCAGCCCGATACACGAATTTCCGGTGTCCGGCTACACTTGTTTTCCCGACGGCAGCCGCCCCGGTAGGGCGTGTTGACGCGCATGGAGCAACCGCTGACCGACCCTTCCGATGTCCGAATGGGCGGCGCAGGCAGGGCCTTTCGCAGGGGCTTGATGCCATCGGGGGTGCCTTTTTGCGACATGGGCCTATCTTGGATGAATGAATCGAAGGAAACCGCAGGACCAACACCATGACTTCCCCTGACACCCAACGCCGGATCGGGGTCGAGGTCGAATTCGGCGGCCTGTCCGAGGCGCGCGCCGCCGAATTGATCCTTGACCAGTGCGGCGGCGAGGTGACCGGGCGCACAGAGCATGTGATCGAATTGTCGACCGACCGACTGGGCAAGATGACTGTCGAGCTGGACACCGTCTGGAAGCACGAGATCGCGGCGGCAGGCGATGCCGCCGGGGCCATCGCCCGCACGCTGGTGCCGGTGGAACTGGTGACCGCGCCGATCCGCGAGGCACAGATCCCGGTGCTGGACGACGTTCTGGTCACATTGGCCCGGCATGGCGCCGAGGGCAGCCGCGACAGCCTGCTGGCGGCGTACGGGGTGCATTTCAATCCCGAAACCGGCTTCGACGCCTCGGTGGTGCGGATGGCGCGGACCTATGCCGCGCTGGAACCCTGGCTGCGCGCGGCATCGCATCTGGATGCCACGCGCCGTCTGCTGCCCTTCATCAATCCCTGGCCGGGCAGTCTGGTTCAGGCCTTGCTGGCGCCGGAAGCCGCGGATCTGACGCCCGACGAGCTGCCGGGCCTGTATCTGTCACACACCACCTCGCGCAATCACGGGTTGGACCTGCTGCCGCTGCTGCGTCACCACGATGCAGACACGGTGACCGCCGCCCTTGGCACCTCTGAAGGCAGCGCCCGCCCGACCTATCACTTCCGCCTGCCCGAATGCCGGTTGAGCGAGCCGGGCTGGTCACTGGACCACGAATGGACCAAGTGGCGGCTGGTCGAAGCCGTGGCGGCGGATCCGGAGTTGCTCGCCGCCCTGATCGACGCCGTGCGCGGCGCCAAGGATCCGGTCAATGCCGCAGAGACGGTGATCGCACCCTTGCTGAATCGAGAGACGTTCGCATGTCTCGCCCGGTAATCGGCGTTTCGGTCTCGCGCCGCTCGGGATGGCGCATCTTTCCGCTGGTGGCGCTGAACGTCCTTCTGACCGGGGGCCGCGCCCGGCGGTGGAGCCGGCGGGAGGACGTGGATCTTGAGGCGGTGGACGGGGTCATCATCGGCGGCGGCGATGACATCTCGCCCGAACTGTACAAAGGCGAACTGGTGACCACGGCCCGGCTGGATACCTACCGCGACGCGCTGGAGCGCGAGATCGTCGAGGGCGCGCGCGACCGGCACCTGCCGATCCTCGGCATCTGTCGCGGGGCGCAGATGCTGAACGTCGCCATGGGCGGCAGTCTGGATCAGGACGCCTATGGCACCTTCCGCGACAGCCGCAAGCTGCGCACCATCCTGCCGCGCAAACGCGTGCGGGTGCTGGACGACACCCGCCTGTGCCAGATCATGGCGACGGCCGAGGTCTCGGTAAACGCGCTGCACAGCCAGTCGGTCAAGGATCTGGGCCGCGACCTGAAGGTCAGCGCGCGCGACAGCGGCGGCATGGTGCAGGCCGTGGAAACGACCAGCGACCCGTTTGCCATCGGTGTGCAATGGCATCCCGAACACCTGTTCTACCTGCGCCGCCAGCGGGCGCTGTTCGCGGCCCTTGTGGCCGCCGCCCGCGCCCGGCGTGAACACCGCGCCCAGATCCCCGCCGTGGACGAGGATCTGTCGCTGGGATCGGGCTGACCCGGTCCGCGCGGTGGCTCATTCCCCGTAGGGGATCCAGACGTTCTTGACCTCGGTGGCGTGGCGCAACAAGGCCTCGCCCGCAGCCTGGGTCGGATTGGTCCAGTCCAGCGCCTTGCCGTTGTTGACCCATGTCCGTTTCAGATTGGCGGCCGAGGCTTTCTCGACCCTGGCCGAGCCGTCGCGGCTGCCGTGATACCACAGGCCATCGACGCCGTAGTGATCGGCCAAGGTGCCGCTCAACTCGTCGCGGTGGCCGGTGACGATGTTGACGACGCCCCCCGGCAGATCCGAGGTGTCGAACACCTGATACAGGTCGGTGGCAGCCAGCGGCGCGATGTCCGAGGGCACCACCACCACCGTGTTGCCCATGGCGATGGCCGGGGCCACCAGCGACACGAAGGCCAGCAGCGGCGCCTCGGCGGGACAGACGATGCCCAGCACGCCCACCGGCTCCTTCATCGCCAGAACCGCGCCGCGCAGGGGCACCGAATGCACCTGACCGTCGTATTTGTCCGCCCATGCGGCAGCCGTGAACAGCCGGTCGATGGAGGTCTGAACCTCGGTCGCCGCCGCCTTGGCCGAAGCGCCGGTCATCTCGCGCAGACGGCCTTCGAATTCCGCTGAACGGGCCGACAGGTTTTCGGCGATGTAATACAGGATCTGCGCCCTCAGGTGGCCCGAGGCCTTTTGCCAGCCCGCCAATGCCCCGGTCGCAGCCTCGACCGCGTTGCGGATGTCCTTGCGGTTGCCGTGGCCGACCTGCCCGATCAGCCGACCCTTGGGCGAGACCACGGGCATCGCATAGCCGCTGTCGGGCCGCGCCTGCTTGCCGCCGATATACATCTTGGCAGTGCGGTCGATGCCGCTGAGCCCGCCCAGACCGGTTTCAACCAGCTTGGCGGGTTTCGCCTCAGGGGCATCCTTCAGGGTCTTCTGCCAGACCGGTTTGACATATTCATACAGCCCTTCGCGCCCGCCCTCGCGGCCAAAGCCGCTTTCGCGGTAGCCGCCGAATCCCGCCGCCGCGTCGAACTGGTTGGTGCAGTTGATCCAGACCACCCCGGCCTTGATCTGCGGTGCCAGGCCGAGGGCGAGGTTGATGTTCTCGCTCCACAGGCTGGCGGCCAGACCATAGCGGGAGTTGTTGGCCAGCTGCACCGCTTCCTCGGGGGTGCGGAAACTCATGGCGACCAGCACCGGGCCGAAGATTTCCTCTTGCGCAAGGGTCGATCCGGCCTCGACCCCGGTCAGCAGGGTCGGCGGATAGTAGCAGCCGCTGTCGGGCAGGGGCGTGTCGGCGCGATACAGAACCGCGCCATCGGCGACGCCCCGGTCCACCATCCGGGTGATCCGCGCGAGCTGGACCGGATCGACAATGCAGCCCAGATCCACGGATTTGTCCAGCGGATCGCCGACCCGAAGCCTGGCCATCCGCAGCATCAGCTTGTCCAGAAAGCGCGCCGCCACGGCCTCATGCACCAGCAGGCGCGAGCCGGCGCAGCACACTTGTCCCTGGTTGAACCAGATCGCATCGACCACGCCTTCCACAGCGCTGTCCAGATCGGCATCGTCGAAGACGATGAACGGCGACTTGCCGCCCAGTTCCAGCGTCAGCTTCTTGCCGCTGCCGGCGGTCTGTTCGCGCAGCACCCGTCCAACCCCGGTGGAGCCGGTGAAGGCCACCTTGTCCACATCCTTATGCCCGGCGATCATCGACCCGACCGCACCGTGACCGGTCACGATGTTGACCACGCCTGCGGGCAGCCCGGCTTCAAGGCAGATCTCGGCAAACAGCAGCGCGGTGAGCGAGGTGTATTCGGCGGGCTTCAGCACAACCGTGTTGCCCATGGCCAGCGCCGGAGCGATCTTCCAGGCCAGCATCAGGAAGGGGAAGTTCCACGGGATGATCTGACCGGCGACCCCCACCGCTTCATACCCCGGCAATTCGGTCTCCATCAGCTGGGCCCAACCCGCGTGGTGATAGAAATGTCGCGCCGCGGTGGGCACATCCGCATCGCGGGTTTCGCGAATGGGCTTGCCGTTGTCGAGGCTTTCCAGAACCGCGAACAGGCGCGCGTGCTTTTGGATCAGCCGCGCCAGCGCGTACAGGTGGCGCGCGCGGCCCGGCCCGCCCAGATCGGCCCAGCCCTTCTGCGCCCGCGCGGCGGCAGCCACGGCGGCGTTCACATCCTTCTGCGTGGCCTCCGTCAGGCTGGCCAGTTGCGCGCCGGTCGCCGGAGACAGGCTGTCGAAGCGCGCCTTGCCGGGTTTGGTGAAGGCGCCGTCGATGAAATGGCCGAAGGCGCGGTCATGGCGATCCAGCCAGGCCAGTGCCATGGAGGGGCTTTCGGGGGCTGTGCCGTAGTCCATGGTCTCGAATATCTCTGCGATGGTCATGGGAATGTCCTAGCTGATGCCATGTCGGAAGGCGGCGGAATAGCGGCCGGTAACGTGATGCTCCAACTGGCGTTCGATATCGCCCAACAGGCTGGACGCGCCGAAGCGGAACAGGTCGGGTTCCAGCCAGTCGCGCCCCAGTTCCTCTTTCATCATCGACAGGTAGACCAGTGCGTCCTTGGCCTTCGAAATGCCGCCCGCGGGTTTGAAGCCGATCATCTGGCCGGTCATTGCCTGATAGTCGCGGATCGCGCGCACCATCACCAGGCTGACGGGCAGGGTGGCATTGACCGGCTCTTTCCCGGTGGAGGTCTTGATGAAATCGGCCCCCGCCATCATGCAGACATGGCTGGCGCGCGCCACGTTGCGCAACGAGCCCAACTGCCCGGTGGCCAGGATCGCCTTGACATGGGCCGGACCGCAGGCCTCGCGATAGGTGGCCATCTCGTCGTACAGCGCCTGCCAGTCGCCGGTCAGCACGTGGCGGCGCGAGATCACGATGTCGATCTCCTGCGCGCCGGCCCTGACCGACTCCTCGACCTCTTTCACCCGCAGGTGGAAGGGCGACAGCGCCTCGGGAAAGCCGGTGGACACAGCGGCCACCGGAATGCCGCTGCCTTCCAGCGCCGCGACAGCGGTTTCCACCATCTCGTGATAGACGCAGACCGCCCCGGTGGTCAGGTTCAGATCGGCAATTCCCAATGCTTCGACCAGATCGTCGCGCAGCGGGTGGCGGGCCTTGGCGCACAGCCGCCGCACGCGCCCCCTGGTGTCATCGCCGCTGAGCGTGGTCAGATCCATCACCGAGATTGCCCGCAGCAGCCAGGCCGCCTGATGATCCTTCTTGACGCTGCGCCGGGTGCCCAGCGTGGCCGCGCGCCGCTCCACCGCCGAGGTGTTGACCCGCACCGAGGCCACCACGTCCAGATCCAGCGGCATGCCGGGATTGCGCGGAAAGCGGCCATGATCCTGGGTCACGGGCAATGTGCCGTCTGCCGCCGCCTGGGCCTGCGCCGTTTCAACCGAAGTCGATGTCACCTTCGTCCTCCCCTCCGCGGGGTGCGCCGGTTCCGGCGCCCCGTCTGTCAGCTTTCCGAAACCCTAGCACGGGTTTTTGCCAAGGGGCAGCATCCTTGCGCGGGGTCCTACGGGACGCTGCGTCACCTCGACTGTATCATATGACCTTGCAAAGACGTCCATATGACCCTATCTTCAGGGCAAGGAGTAGTCCCATGGAAAATGCAGTTCGTGAACGTCCCACCGCCGACCGACAAGCCGTCGCCCTGAAAGCCTTCGGCCGCATTGCCGACGCCTGGTCGCTGACCGGGCGCGAGGCTGCGGCGCTGGCCGACATGTCGGACTCCACATGGAAACGCGCCCGCAAACCCGGCTATGCTGGAGAGTTGACACGCGACCAGATGCTGCGTCTCAGCGCGCTGGTGGGGCTCTACAAATCGCTGGAACTCTACTTCAATCCGCCGATTTCGGGCCAATGGGTCAAACTGGCCAACACCGGCCCCGAATTCGACGGCAGCCGCCCGCTGGACGCGATGATCCGGGGCGGGCTGCCCAAGATCCTGCGGGTGCGTGGCTATGTGGACGCGCTGCGGGGCGGCATGTGAAGATCACTGCTATCAACGACCGGGCGCTTGTGCGCCTGATCTCGGAAACCCATTTCAAGCCCCCGGTGCTGCGCGGCCTCGTCGACACCGACGAAGAAGCCGCGATTCTGGCCGATCTGGAAGGCGAAACCAGCGCCCGCCTGATCGCCGAGCGCGAGGGCAGCCCGGCGCTGGACCGGCGTGAGTTGGTCTTTGCCCGGCGCGCCCATGACCTGAAGCTTTATGGCCAAAGCCACATCAACGCCGCCTTTACCTATACCCGGCCCACGGGCAACCGGTTCAACAGCGGCGATCGCGGCGCCTGGTATTGCAGCTACGACACGCTGACCTCGGCCGAGGAAGTGGGATTCCATCGCACCCGCGAACTCACCTACATCGGCATTTTCGAAGATGAGGCCCGTTACGTCGAACTGCTGGCCGATTTCATCGGGGACTTTCCCGATCTTGGCGACGCCCCGACCCATCCCGCCCTGACCGCGGACCCCGAGATCGGCTATCCGGCGGGGCAGGCGCTGGCGATGGACCTGCGCCGCGACGGGCATCGGGCGTTGCTCTACCCTTCGGTGCGCCATGCCGGGGGCCGCTGTCTGGTGGCTTTCGATCCGGGCATCATCCAGAACGTGCGCCCCGGCGCCCGCTGGACCCTGCGCTGGAGCGGATCGCCCACTTTCGTGCTGCGCGGGCTCTGAGCGGCCTGCTTGCCCTAACATATTGATATTCATGCGTTGGAATGGTGTGCGGGTCTTCGCACAGCTCTTTGCTTGACCGTGCGGAAACCCGCACATCGGCGCTGCACTCAAGGTGAGGTTCGCCATGCATTCCACTGTTTTTAAATATTCTTCTACTTATTCCGCACAATGTTTACGCGGCTGTTGAACGGTCTCTCTTGATGGTGATGATGGGATTGGGGACGCGCAGATTTGTGTGTTCGTGTTTCAGCGACTGA
>NZ_JBFBVU010000026.1:0-52029 GCF_040689105.1 Meridianimarinicoccus marinus | reverse complement strand
CTCGTAGTTCATAAGACTGAAACGCCTTGCGGGGCTTGGTGAATTTCGCAGGCTTCACGCATGATCATGTTGTGAAGGATGTTGTCTGGCTGGACGATAGCCACCGCTTTGATTTCTGCTGCTCTTTCTAGTGTTCAGTCCCGGCATCTGGTGGATCGGATTTGGGTTGAATCGATCTGGCTCTGAAGTCGAGATCTTGCAGATGTATTCGTAAGGTGTGAGCCCGCTGAGGGTCTTGAGCCTGCGGGCGAAGTTGTAAGCCGCTATGAAGTCGGCAAGGTGCGTGCGCGGTTGATTGTGGCTGTCGTAAAGGAAGCGTTTAACGGTCGCGTGCTTGATCGTGCGGTTCATCCACACTTCGGTATGCGAGGAGAGTGACATTCCTGAATCGCTCATGGCTGACACTATCGCCTTGCGGCTACATTTCGGCATCACCAAAGGCACCGCCCGGACCAAGGACTGGCCGCGTCCCGCGCCGACACCAATGCCAGCTGCAAGGACACCCGCCGTCGCAAAGTGCCCTTGCCGAGATCAGGATCGGGGCGGTCGTCCGTCCTGCCCGGGCAGATCGACAAGGTCTTCGCGGGCCAGTCGCTGGTCAAAGGTGACCAGTCGTCCGCCTTCGGCCTCGGCGGCCAGTCGGATCATCTGGTCGGCAAATCCCGCGCCGCCCCGGGCGTAGCGTGACACCGCCAGACCGACGCGGTCAGCGGCCTCGACACGCAACTCCGGGGCTTCCAGCAGGCCGATCAGCACCTGCGCGATGGCCGCGCGCTTCAGCCCATAGGCGCGTTCCAGAACCCAGACCAGTTCGACCACGACCTCGCGGCAGACGAACCCTTGATGCGTCGCGCTGAGGCCGGACATCAGGTGCTCTGCCACGGCCCATTGCGCCGGGTCGTCGCGCGTCAGGAACCGCACCAGCACATTGGTGTCGAGCCCGATCACTCAGTCCTCGCCCGTGGCCCCGGCGGCGATGGCCGCATCGATTTCTTCCTGGCTGCGGGCGGGCTGGCCCGGACGATGCAACAGGCCGCTGAGACTGCTCAGCGGGCGCGGTTTCAGGATCCGAACCTCGCCGTCGTCCAGCACCAGATAGCGGATCCGGTCGCCCGGCTTTAGCCCCAGCGCATCGCGCACCTGGCGCGGCAGGGTCGTCTGACCCCGCGATGTGACGGTGGATTCCTGCATGAGGCCCTCCAATTCAAGATCCGCATATGCATTACATATAGTTCTTTTGCATTACCCGCACAAGCCGTCGGCGTTCCCCATGCCCCGGATCAACCGCTCGGAAACCGGCCTTCTGGACAAACCCGCGATCACCGCCTAGGCCTCTTGCATGAGCCAAGAAACGACAGGTGGCTGCTGTTCCGGAACCGGCGGGCGGAACACGGTCGCGACACCCGCAAGCCCGCGCCTGGCCCCCAACCCGCCCGCGCCGTCGGACGACGCCGTTCTGGTTCCCGGCGGGCGCACGCTGGTCGGCACGGGCCGGCCCATCATCCGCAATGACGGCGAGGATCCGTTGCGCAACGCGCGGGTGAAGCCTTTCCGCATCGCATCGACCACCGTCACCAATGCCCAGTTCGAGGCTTTCGTAAAGGCCACCGGTTATGTCACCGAGGCCGAGCGTTTTGGCTGGTCCTTCGTGTTCTGGGCGCAGGTGCCGCAGCGGCTGGGACCGACGCAGGGCATTCAGGGCGTTGAATGGTGGCGGCGGGTCGATGGCGCAAACTGGCGCGACATCAACGGGCCGGGCACGCAGGCCGAGACCTGGTTTCCCGATCATCCGGTGGTGCACATCTCGTGGCACGATGCTATGGACTATGCCGCCTGGGTCGGGGGCCGCTTGCCCACGGAAGTGGAATGGGAGCACGCCGCGCGCGGCGGCCTGGGCGATGTGCGCTTTCCCTGGGGCGATGAAGAACCCGATGACACGGATTTCCTGCCCTGCAACATCTGGCAGGGCGCGTTTCCGAACCGCAACACCGGGGCGGACGGGTTTCTGACCACGGCCCCGGCGAAGCATTTTGCGCCGAACGGCTATGGCCTGTACAACCTCGTCGGCAATGTCTGGGAATGGACGGCGGACGATTTCCGCATCAAGTCCCTGAAGAAGAGCGTCCGTCAGCGGCTGGAGTCCATGAAGGGCTACAAGCTGGCCAAGGGCGGCTCGTTTCTGTGCCATGCCTCCTACTGCTATCGCTACCGCATCGCCGCGCGCTCGGGCAATGCGCCAGACAGCACGACGACGCATCAGGGGTTCCGGGTGGTCTGGCCGGCCTAGGCCGGGCACAGACCTACAATCATCGCGACCCCCTGCCCCGCCGTTGTGGGTCAGCGATCAACCCAGAACTTCCTTGACGGACTCCGCCAGCTTGCCAGTGATCTCATCAGCCTCGGCGCGGGTCAGGCAGAACGGCGGCGCAAAGCCCAGTATGTCGCCCTGCGGCATGGCCCGGCTGATGACCCCCCGGCGCAGCAGCGCACCGTTCAGCGCCGCGCCGATGCCCCTGGTCGGATCGAAGTAGCGGCGGCTGTCGCGATCCTCGACAAACTCGACGGCGCAGAGCAGCCCTTCGCCCCGGATCTCGCCCACATGCGGGTGGTCCCCCAGCGCGTCGATCAGCCCCTGCTTGAAATACGCCCCCACCGCGCCCGCGTTGGACACCAGATCCAGCTCGTCCAGCAGCTTCAGGTTGGCCACCCCTGCCGCTGCGCCGATGGGATGCGCCGAATAGGTCCAGCCGTGGCCGATGGGGCCGAAGCGGTCGGTGCCCTCTTCCAGCACCTTCCAGACCCCTTCCGACACGATAGACCCCGACAGCGGCGCATAGGCCGAGGTCAGGCCCTTGGCGATGGTGATGATGTCGGGGCGGATGCCGTAGTGCTCAGATCCGAACATGCTGCCCAGACGGCCGAAGCCGGTGACGACCTCATCGGCGATCAGCAGGATGTCGTGCTTTTGCAGCACCGCCTGAATGGCGGGCCAATAGCCCTCGGGGGGCGGCACAATCCCGCCGGTGCCAAGCGCAGGCTCGCCGATGAAGGCGGCGATGGTGTCAGCGCCTTCCCGGTCGATCAGGGCTTCCAGTTCGGCGACGCAATGGGCCACGAAGGCGGCCTCGCTTTGCGCGCGGTCCGCGCGGCGGAAGTAATAGGGCGCTTCGGTGTGGATCACCTGTGTCAGCGGCAGGTCGAATTTCTTGTGAAACACCTCCAGCCCGGTGAGCGAGCCGGTCATCAGCCCCGAGCCGTGATAGCCGCGCCAGCGCGAGATGATCTTCTTCTTCTTGGGCCGGCCCTTCACGTTGTTGTAGTACCAGACCAGCTTGATGTTGGTCTCGTTGGCGTCCGACCCGCTGAGCCCGAAATAGACCTTCGACATGTGGTCTGGCGCGCGGTCGAGGATCATCTTCGACAGGGTGATCGAGGCTTCGGTGCCATGGCCCACATAGGCGTGGTAATAGGCCAGCTCGCGCGCCTGTTCGGCAATGGCCTCGGCAATCTCGGCGCGGCCATAGCCAACGTTCACGCAGTAGAGCCCGGCAAATCCGTCCAGCAGCCGGTTGCCGTCGCGGTCTTCAATATGACAGCCCGAACCGCCGGTGATGACCCGCTGCGGCAGGTTTCCACGCGCGAATTCGGCCAGATGGGTCGAAGGATGGAAGAAATTCTCGCGATCCCACTGTTCCAGTTGATCGTTGTGCAGCATCTGAGTGATCCTTCGCTTCCCGGCAGGCCCGGTCCTGTTTCGGCGCAATGATGCACCGGACGGCTGGTTAGATTCCAGCCGGAGAAATGCCTGTTCTTGCGCGGGAAATCAGAAGATCCTTGCAGCCCAATGGCGTCGGGCAGAGGATTTATCCGGCCGCCGGTGGCAGCGGCGCGGGCGCATCCTTGACCGGCTTGGTCACGATATAGCCGAAATAGCGTTCGATCCCCGCGCCGGTGTCCAGCAGGCGATCCATCAGCCCTTGGTAGGCGTCCACATCCGCCACCACCACCCGCAGGATATAGTCGATCCCGCCGCCGGTGGCCCAGCACGCCTGAACCTGCGGCAGATCCTGCACGAGGGTTTCGAAATGCCGGAAATCCTCGGCCTTGTGGCCCGACAGGGTGACCTCGACGATGACCTCGGTCACCGGGACGATGCGCCGGATCTCGACCATGGCGCGATAGGCGGTGATCAGCCCGCCGTCCTCAAGCTTGCGCAGGCGCTCCCAGCAGGGGCTGGGCGACAGGTTCACCTTCGCGGCCAGCGCGGTCTTGGTGATCCGGCCATTGACCTGCAACTCGCGCAGGATGGCCATGTCGAAGGGATCGAGTTTCACGGGTCGGGTCATGCTGCCTAAGTGTCACGACATGGGGCTTGGGCGCAATCAGGGGGCGACATCAAGGCCCCTTTCCCGGCCGGTCACATGACGCAGGCGGTGCCGTGGTCTACGGCACCTGCGCGCTTGCGGCGGGCGTCGTGGCCCCTTGAGAAAGCTGTGTCCACAGGTGATGCGCATGCGCCGTGATCGCCGGGTCGTTGTGCTGCAGGCCGGGACGGCCGTTGCCGCCGGGGTCGAACCCGGTGCGCCAGCCTTAGGCGGCCTTGCCGAGCAGGATCTGGCCTTCGGGGGGCGGCTCCATCACCGTGACCCCGACCTGACCCCGGACTTGCATGGCGGCGACCGTGGTGCGCAGGGTTTCGATCTTCTCGGCAAAGCTCAGGCGATAGAACTGGGTCACGAAACCGAACAGCACCACGCCTTGCGCGCCGTTTTCAATGCTATGGGCCAGCTGGTGGCGGAAACCGTCCTGTCGCAGCCCTCCGTTCTGATCGAAAAGGGCGTAAAGCACCGGATGGATGCCCTGAACGTTGAAATCGGTCATGTCGCGGCCTCGGAGTTGGCATTGACGGGATGGATGCGGTGGCCGCCGCGGCCTGTCGGCGCGCCATCCGGGATTGTGACCTGCGCGCGTTTTTCGGCTTTGGCGGCTAGACCCTGCGAAACCACGAAGCGGGTCAGGCCGAGTTCCAGCGCGGCTTGCCGTTCGGCCAGATCGGGATGGCGGGAAAGTTGGTCTGCTCCTGCGGATCGGTTCGGATATCGTGCAGGGTCTCCGGCCCGTCCACATAGCGCGCCAGTTTCAGCCCGTCACATTCCGCCATCATTCCGCGATGGGTGACCCCGCAGATCAGGCGCGCGGCGCGATCCCGGCGGCCCCCAGAAAGGTCGGGTAGAGGTCCGGCAGCGCGACCGTATCGGAGCGGCGCGTCGGCGTCCAACCCGGCGTGAACTCGGAATAGTCGATGTCCGCCCAGGATCGCTTCATGTTCTGCACCAACCAGGGGCGCAGGGCCGCGTTGGCCTCGGTCGGCGTGAAAGCCGGGGGCATGTTGGCGGGATCGAACTGCTGCGCGCCCATGATCCTGATCGGCCCTTCACGCTGATGGCGGGCTTTCCCTCGCCGCATTGCCCCTATGATCCGCCTGCCCCGGTAGGTCCGGCCAACTGCCGATGCCGCAGGCACGGCGGTCGGGGCGCAGCCAGACATCATTGGCCATCACCCCGCTTTCGACGCTGCTTTGCCCGGTCAGCAGGCTGGCGCGCGACGGCACGCAGATCGGCGTGGGCGCGATGCAGCGGTCAAAGACGGTGCTTTCAGCCGCGAATGCATCCAGATGCGGGGTGCGGGCGAAATCGGCACCATAGCAGCCCAGGAAATCCGCCCGCAGTTGATCGGGCATCCGGAACAGGATGTTGGGCTGTTTCATGCGGCGGTCAACGCGAATCCGGGCACCGCGCCGCGGGTCTGGACCGGCACCGACCGGACCTTGGAAAGCTGCGCCTTCATATCCTCGCGCGAGGTGTATTGCGTGCCCCAACTGCGGTCTACATCCGGCCAGGGGATCGAATCGATCATCAGCCGCGTATGGGGATGCTGCGGATCGCCGATCACCTGCGCGGGCGGGCCGGCCTCGGCCACATGGCCCGCATGCAGCACGATCACGAAATCGCTGACGTGATAGGCCGTGGCCAGATCACGGGTGATATGGACGATCGAGAATCCGAAGCGGTCCTTCAGGTCATGGAGGTTCTTCAGGATCGAGGCCTGCAGCGAGGCATCGACCATGCTGACCGGTTCGTCCGCGATCAACAACTTGGGCGACAGCATCAGCGCGCGCGCCACCATCAGCCGCTGCCGCTGGCTGCCCGGAAGTTCATGTGCGAAGCGGCCAGGGATCAGGTGCGGGTTCAGGCCGACGGCCTCGCAAGCCTGGGTCATGCGGCGTTTTATCTCGGCCGGGTCGCGGGTAATGCCAAAGCGTTTCAGCGGCAGCGACAGCGCCCGGTCCACGCGGTAGAACGGGTTGAACGAGCCATGGGGACCCTTGAAAACCGCCTGCACGTTCCGGCGCAGCGCATGGCCCGCCTTGCCGCGCAGCCGGGCCATGTCTTGGCCTTCGAACAGCACCTGCCCGGTGGTCGGCTGGGTAAACCCCAGCATCAGCCCGCCCATGGTGGACTTGCCCGAGCCGGACTGGCCGACCACCGACACGATCATCGGCGTGTCGCCGTCCAGCCTGAAGGACATGGGCGCCAGCACGGTGTTGCCCGGCCCCTTCAACAGGCCGCCGCCATTGACCTTGGACACGCCGCGGAATTCCAGCAGCGGCGCGGTATCGGCCGAATACCCCGAGGGCGCGGGGTGCTTGTCCACCGACAGAAAGCTGGTGCCGCCGATGGTCGGGACCGAGGAAATGAGCTGCCGCTGGATAATCACATCCAGCGCCGAAGTCGGCTCGTCCGCGATGATAAGCTCCGGCGACAGCGCCGTGCCGATGGCGATACAGGCGCGTTGTTTCATGCCGCCGGACAATTCGTGCGGGTACATGCGCCCGACCTCGGCCGGCAGGCCGACGCCCTCCAGCGCTTCCTTGGAGCGGCGCTTCAACTCGGCACGGGGACGCTTGCCCTCGTGATCGGTGATCCCGTCCCGGATCTGGTTCTCGATCCGCATCACGGTGTTCAGCGAGTTCATGGCCCCCTGCGGGATATAGCTGACCCGCTTGAGCCGCGATTGCCGCATCTCCTCGGCGCCCAGCGACAGAAGGTCGGTGTCGCCCAGCAGGATTTGCCCCTTGGCGATCCGGCCCGGTCGCTTGATCATCCGCATGATCGCCAGCGCCGTCGTGGTCTTGCCCGAGCCGCTTTCGCCGACGAAGCCCACGCGCCGCCCCGGTGCCAGGTCGATGCTGACATCGGCGCCCGCATGCACCACGCCCGACAGGGTCGGGAATTCAACCGAAAGATCCTTGACGTTCAGCATCGCTCACACCCTCTTTCTGAGACGCGGTTTGGCCAGTTCATCAAGGCCGGTGTTGATCAGGTAGAGACCGACGAACAGGATCACCAACGCGGCGATCGGTGGCACGATCCACCACCAGAGCTTCAGCAGGAAGGCCGAGAAGCTCATCATGTAGTAGATCGTCATGCCCAGCGTCGGCGCGTTCTTGGGACCAAGGCTCATGGCTTCCGGCCTGATCGAGGCCACCAGATAGGGCAGCAGGTTCGATACAAGTTCGGCGATGATGATCTCGAACGGTCCCGCGCGCGAGATCAGCGCCGTGTTGACGTAACCCGCGTTGCGCGTGACCAGCACCTGTGACCGGATTTGCCGGGTCGGACGCCGCCAGGCCAGCCCGGCGATGATGACGAGAATCGGCAGCGCCGGAACCGACAGCAGAACGTCGGTGACGAAATTGATGATGCGATCCGTTCAGCCGTGGAAATAGGCCGCGATTAAGCCCAGCGAGCCGCCGACAAGGATGCCGATGGCCCCGGCGATCAGCCCCAGCCGCACCGTCAGCCAGGTGCCATAGACCAGCACCGCGAACAGATCCCGGACCTGGCTGTCGCTGCCGAACAGCAGCGACGCCCCCGGCGCCTGGGAGGGCGGCGCCGAGAGCGGTCGCGCCATCCGTTCATCGACGAAGAAACTGCCGATGAAGGAAAACGCCAGCAAGCTGCCAACCAGCAGCAGCCCGACCAGCAGCGACGGGTTGCGCATGAAATACATCCGCGTCGTCGTGGTCCGGGACAGTTTCCGGGGGCGCGGCTGGGGCATTGCATTGGTCATGGTCTCACTCATTTGCTGTGCGCCCGTGTCCAGGGATCAAGGAGCGGATAGACAAGGTCTCGACACGGCCACCGCAAGGATCAACACGAAGACGATGCCATAGATCGTGGAGTAGTCGAGGTAGTCCACCGCCTGCAGCAGCAGGCTGCCCATGCCGGGATAACCGAAGACGATCTCGACCAGCATCGCGCCGGTCACAAGCTGCCCCATGAACAGCACGAGCTGGGTGATCTGCGGCAGGATCGCGTTGCGCACCGCGTACCGCAGGAACATCCGGCGAATTTTCAGGCCCTTGGCCTCGGCGAAGTTCATGTAGTCCTCGCCCTGCACCGTCACATCATCCCACGCATCCCCAGCGCCCAGATCCCGACAAAGGCAATGACGATGGAGGCCGCGGGCAAGATCGAATGGCGGATCACGTCGCGGGCAAACTCCCAGTCCCAACCCGGAAGGGCGGTGATGGAATGGCCGCCGCCGATGGGGAACCAGCCCGCGCGATAGGCCAGGAAACAGATCAGCAGAAGGCCGATCAGGTAGAAGGGAATGGCGGAAAACACCATGATGACGGGCACCGTGATCTGCAGCAGGCGACTGGATTTGCGCCAAACCGTCAGCGCGCCAAGGATCGTGCCCAGCACGAAGGCGATCAGCGTCGCCGTCACCATCAGCCCCAGCGTCCACGGCAGCGCCTGGGCGATCATGTCCGACACCCGTGTCGGATAGCTGGTGATCGAATAGTTCAGATCCAGCACCAGCATGTCGGTCAGATAGTCCAGGTACTGCTCAAACAGCGGCCGGTTCAGGCCGAAACGTTCGTTGAAGACTTCGAGCAGGCCTTGCATGTCAACGCTGCCGGGGGCCGAGCTTTCCGACATCTCGGTGATCTTTTCGAGGATCGGGTTGCGATCCGTCATGCGCGGCACGAAGAAGTTCAGCGTGGCCGCCGTGACCACCACGAGAAACAGCATCAAGAAGCGCTTGGCCAGATAGATCAGGTACATGGGTCCGCCCTTTCAGGATGGCCCCGGCTGCATACAGCCGGGGCGCGTGTCCTTATTGCTTGGCTTCAAGGTTGTGCAGAACATTCCCGAACTGGCCCGAGGCAAACCAGAACGCCGGCTGCATGTAGGGGTTTTCGGTCGAGGGGTAGTTGTCCCAATAGGTGGTGTTATAGGGGATCCGGTGCACCCACTGGTTCAGCGGCACTTCGACCGAGTTCTCGTACCAGATTTCCATGGCCTGCTTGACCAGCGGCCGCATCTGCGGATCGTCCGGCGCGATCAGGCCGATCTGGTCCACGATGGCGGAATACTCCTCGTCGCACCAGCGATCCAGGATCAGCACCGGCTCGCCCACCGGCAGCGCGTTCTTGCAGTGGTACAGGTCCAGCGTATCATGGGGATCGGCGACGCCGCCCCTGTGGCCGAAGATCGACAGTTCGGTCTTGCCCTCGACCATCAGCGCGCGGCTGTCGGTGTTGGTCACAAACTCCACATCGATGCCACAGCGCGCAGTTGCTGAGCGATGATCGGGCCGACGGCCTCGAACAGGGCCAGCCCATGGAACGAGGCGGTGACGGTTTCGCCATCCTTATCCCACATGCCATCGCTGTTCTTGGCATAGCCCATTTCCTGCATCAGCGCGTCGCCCTTGGCCGGGTCGAAGACACCGACGCCATGTTCGTCGGCCAGCGGGATGCTGTCCTCGATATAGGGCCCCATCGAGCCGAAAGCGGGAAACGGCGTGCGGCTGACCGGGTTGGCGCCCAGATAGGCGATGTCCACCAGCTGCTGGGCGTTGACATAGTGGTTCAGGGCGCGGCGCAGGCGCACGTCATCCCAGGTGCCGGTCTGATGGTTCATGTAAAGCCAGTTCGGCCACCAGTCGAGGTTGCCATGGGGTGCCTCGTCGCCCGAGAAGCTGGTGACGTGATCGGCGCTTTCCACCACGCTCTTCATCAGCGGCGCCGACACCAGGTCGCCGGTCATGTCCACGTCGCCGGACACGATCAGCTGGGCGGCGCGGTCATGGCCGGTCTTGGGAATGTTGACGACGCGTTCGACATCCGGCAGGTCGCGAAAGCCCGTCGCCGCGCCCCACCAGTCGTCGCGGCGGTCCAGGATGATCTGCTGACCGCAGGACCGCACCACCTGCCACGCGCCGGTGACCCCGGCAGGCCGCCGTCTTCGGGATAATTGGCGAAGGTCAGTGGATCCTGATCGGCCCAGACATGTTCGGGCAGCCAGTACAGCCCCTTGCCGTTTTCCAGCAGCATTTCACAGGTATAGACCACATCCTCGGCATCGAAAGCCTGCCCGTCGGACCAGGTGGCCCCGTCGCGCAGCTCTACGGCGACCTCGGCGAAGTCGTCGTTGGAGTCGAAGCTTTCGGCAAGCCACGGGATGATCTCGTCGGTCAGCGAGTTGTGGTAGGACAGCGGCGCCATGATCGGGCCGCCCGACCAGCGGAACGTCAGGTTCGACGGCAACCGCTACACGCCCGAGGGCGAATTGCTGCGCCGCATCGCGCTGCCCCTGCCAATGCCCACAGCACTGGCTTTCGGCGGCCCGGACCTCGACCAACTGTTCGTGACCTCGACCTACATCCGGATGCCCGGCGGGTATTCCAGTTTCGCCCCGCAAGCCGGCAACCTGATCGTCATCGACGCCGGGGTGCGGGGCAATCCAATGCCAAGATTCGGGATCTGATCATGAGCTTCACACTTCTCAGTCAGCCGATGGCCATCACCGGCGAAGCGCCCCTTTGGGATCCCGCACGGTAATGTCTGTGGTGGCTCGACATCCAGGCGCAGCGCCTGCTGCGCACCGACATGAATGGCAAGACCCAGGCCACGCCCTGCCCCTGGCAGCCGGGCCTTGTGGCGCTGGCGGAAAGCGGGGCGCTGGTGGAGTGGCTGGAAACCGGGCTGTGGACCTATGCGCCCGAAACCGGCGACTGGCGGCAGGTCTCGGACACCGAGGCCAACCACCCCACCCTCTGCCTGAACGACGGCAAGCCGGATTGCCATGGGCGGCTGTTCTTCGGCTCCATGGACATGACCGGCACCGGTCAGGCGACCGGACGGCTGTATTGCCGAACCCCCGATGGCGCAATCCAAGTGCTGCGCGACGGCATCACCGTGCCCAATGCCATCGCCCCGCTGGCTGACGGCAGCGGGTTGTGGTTTGCGGATTTTCCCACGGGCGGACCCGCGGGCGACACCCTGTTCCTGACAAGCCAACGCCGGTTCCTGACCGCTGACGAACTGGAGGCACAGCCCGCCGCCGGGGGGTTGCTGGCGCAGAAGGTCCGGTTCAAGGCGGCGCCCACACACGTCGTGCGCGGCCTGTAGCGGACCTGCTTCGGGCAAGGGCGGAACGCCCGGCCCGACCCGGAGACCATTCTCTGCAGCGTGGCCGCCGCCCGGCAGGTCTGATTGCAATACCCCGACAAGGCGCGTAGGTTGCGGGCCCGTTCGCGCACCCCGTCGCCGCATAAATCGATCATCATGCCAATGGTGCTGCAGGCCGGGATCGACCCGCTGTGGTTCGGCATCTTCCCTATGGTCGTCGTCGAGATGTCCCCGATGGCACCGCTGGGGCGGTTCAACCTGTTCGTATTGCAATCGTTGACCGGACGCGACATCCTGACGGTCGCGCACGCGGCGCTGCCGTTCTTTTTCCTGGTGATCCTGGCGCTTTGTGTGATCGTCGTCTTCCCTGGGAGCGCAACGTTTTTGCCGGAGCAGATGTGACCGACCCGCAGCCTCCCCTTCCCCGCGCGCCCGTGGTGCGCACCGTCGGCACCGCCGGGATGCTGGTCAGCTTCGGCGACCGGTTGAGCGAAGCGGCCAACCGCGCGGCGCTGGCCTTTCGCGCGGCGGTCGAGGGCGAAGGCTGGGACGGGGTTGAGGAAACCTCGTCTTCGCTGGTGTCCGCCTATGTGCGGTTCGATCCTTTGCATCTGTCCCACACGCACCTGCGCCAACAGCTGGAGGCGTTGCTGCGCCGCCAGGACTGGTACGCTGCCGATCTGCCCACTGGCCGTCGGTTCTGGCGCATACCCACGGTGTTCGGAACCGATCTTGCACCGCAGCTGGGTCAGGCGGCGCAGGCCGCGGGGTTGAGCGAGGCCGAGGCCATCGCCTCGCTGACGCAAGCACGGGTGCGGGTCCAGACCATCGGTTTTGCCGCGGGCCAGCCCTATCTTGGCGAGTTGCCGAAAGACTGGGACATTCCGCGCCAGACCGCCCTGACCAAACGCATCCCCGTGGGCGCGCTGGCGGTGGCCATCCGCCAATTGGTGCTGTTTTCGGTCGAAACGCCGACCGGCTGGCAGCACGTGGGCCAAACTGCGATCCGGCTGTTTCAGCCCGAAGCGGCGGAGCCCTTCCTGCTGCGCCCCGGCGACGAGGTGCAATTCGTGCCCACCGATGCCGAAACCCTGACCGCCATGCGCGACGACCCGCACGGCGGCGCCGAATGCGAGGCGATCCCATGACCGCCCGGATGAAGATCCTGCGCGCCGGACCCGGCATGACCATGCAGGACCGGGGGCGCAGCGGCTATCTGGATGTGGGCCTGTCGCGCGGCGGCGCGATGGATCGGCTGGCACTGGACGAGGGCGCGGCCCTGCTGGGGCAATCGCCGGACTGCGCAGTGATCGAGATGGCCGGCACGGGTGGCGATTTCGAGGCCAGCGCGGACATGCGGATCGCCCTGACCGGCGCCCCGATGCGGGCCACGCGAGACGGAGCGAAACTGGCCTGGCACGCCTCGCATCTTCTGCAGGCCGGTGAACGGCTGTCGATCGGGCCGGTGCAATCGGGGTGCTACGGCTACCTGCATGTCGGCGGCGGTATTGACGCGCCGGTCTGTCTGGGCGCGCGCGCGACGCATCTGTCCGCCGGGATCGGTGCGGCCCTGTCGGCGGGGGATGTGCTGACCATCGGCAAGGACAAGGGCAGCGAGACCGGCCTGCTGCTGGACCCCGACAACCGCTTTGACGGCGGGTTGGTGCGCGTGGTCGCCAGCTTCCAGACGGATCGGTTTGCCGAAGCCGAACGCCAGCGGTTCCAATCCGTACCGATGCGCCGCGATGCCCGCGCCAACCGCATGGGCGTCGGGCTGGATCCCGAAGGTGGCGGGTTTCACGTCGAAGGCGGGCGCAACGTGGTGTCCGAAGTCATCGTGCCCGGCGACATCCAGATCACCGGCGATGGCACGCCCTTCGTGCTGATGGCCGAATGCCAGACCACCGGCGGCTATCCTCGGATCGCCACGGTGCTGCCCTGCGATCTGCCGAAGGTCGCGCAGGCCCCGGTCGGCGCCCTGCTGCGCTTCCAGTTCGTCGATCTCGAGAAAGCCGTGGCGCTGGAACGCGCCGATGCGCAACGGCGCGCGACGCTGGCCCGCGCCCGCCGCCCGTTGATCCGAGACCCGCACCGGATGACCGATCTGCTGTCCTATCAACTGATCAGCGGCGTCGTCACGGGCAATGAAGACAACCCCGGGGAGGGAACATGACACATTTCGTGGATCTCAATGCCGACATGGGCGAAAGCTTCGGCGCATGGACCATGGGCGACGATGCCGCGCTGCTGGAGATCGTGACCTCGGCCAATGTCGCCTGCGGCCTGCACGCCGGGGATTGGGACGTGATGGCCAAGACCATGCAGCGCGCTGTCGCCAAGGGCGTCGGCATCGGCGCCCATCCCGGATTTCCCGACCTGCACGGCTTCGGCCGCCAACGCATGACGCTGCCGCTGGCGTCCTTGCAGAACCTCGTGCGCTATCAGGTTGGCGCAGCTCAGGCGATGGCGCGGGCGGCGGGCGGCACGGTGCGGCACCTGAAGCTGCACGGCGCGCTGGCCAACATGGCCTCGGAAGACGAAGCGATGGCCACGGCCTGTTACGAGGCCGCTCTGTCCGTCGCGCCCGAGATCATCATCATGGTCCTGGCCGGCACCGCGCAGCAGCGCGCGGCCCAGGCGCTTAGCTGTCCGATGGCCTGCGAGATCTTCGCGGATCGCGCCTACAATGATGATGCAACGCTGGTCGATCGCAGCTTGCCGGGTGCTGTGATCCATGACCCGGCGAAGGCCGGGCAGCGGATGGCGCAAATGGTGCGCGAAGGCGCGATCCTCACCGAAAGCGGCAAGCGGATCGAGACCCGGATCGACACCATCTGCCTGCATGGCGATACGCCAACGGCAGTCAGCATCGCCGCCGAGGTCCGCCGGGCATTGCTGGAAAACGGTGTCGGGCTGGCACAGTTTCCCGGCGCGCCGCTGTGATCCGCGAACCGCGCCGTGACCGGTCCCGGCGATGCCGACCCGCGCGCCCGCGTGGTGGTGTCCTGTGGGGGCATGCCTGAAATCAGGCGACGAAACCACAACAAGCGCTCGACCGGCAGATCTGCGGCCGAAAGGCATGATCGAAACGTCACACCGCTGCCCTGACAAGAGGGCGCGATCCGGGGCGCACCCCCCTGCGTGCATTGATTCGATAGATTTGCCCCTACCGCCGATGCACCCCCTGCGGCGCGCGGGTCACCTCCCAAGGCTATCTTGATATCTCAAATGAATTCAGCGCTCTGGCGTACTTCGCGCGGAAAAAACGGTCAAACAAAATAAATCGTCGATTATTTTCATAATTTGCTATAATAATCTTGCTGTAACCGACAGACAAGCGGGGCACGACATGCGGCAGACCGGTACTTCCGAGGGTATTCCTGGTGGGGGTCAAGACGTGACCCACAAGCCGGATACCCAAGACATGACCTTCCTGAGCGGTGCTGCTGTCTCGGTGCTGACGGCATGGCATGCCGAGAACCGCCCCGAACCGATCCCGCCATTTTCTTGCGCCGGCTGGCACTGAAAGGTTTGAACATGTCCAAGATTGTTTCCATTGAACCGCTTCATGCCCGCGTCGGTATCCGCAACCAGCTTCTGGTCAAGGTCACCACCGACGACGGCCTTTTTGGCTGGGGCGAATCCGGACTGTCGAGCCGCGAAGGCGCCGTTTCGGCCACCATCGCGCATTTCGCAGAATTCCTGATCGGCAAGGACAGCAACCAGATCGGCCGCATCTGGCAGGAGTCCTATCGCAGCCAGTATTTCGAAGGCGGGCGGGTGTTTACCGCCGCCATCTCGGCCATCGACATCGCGCTGTATGACCTGTTGGGAAAGCGGCTGGGCGTGCCGGTCTACCAGTTGCTGGGTGGCAAGCAGCGCGACGAGATTCCGACCTTTCCCAGCTGCCAGGCGCCCACCATCGATGAATTGCTGGCCAAGGCGCGTGTGCTGGTGGATGCGGGCTGGGACTGTCTGCGCATCTATACCGGCGACTTTCAGGGCGACGGCGTCTTCGATCCGCGCCAGAACCTGAACCGCGCCGCGAAAGAGCTGATCGCCCTGCGCGAGGCCTTTGGTCCCGACCTGTGCCTCGGGATCGACCTGCACCACCGCCTGTCCATAGCCGAGACCGCCGATTTCTGCAATCGGCTGCCGCCGGGGACGCTGGATTTCCTGGAAGAACCGATCCGCTGCCAGACCCCGCAGGCCTATCGCACCCTGCGCAGCATGACCAATATCCCCTTCGCCGTCGGCGAGGAGTTCTCGTCGAAATGGGAAGCCGCGCCTTACATCGAGGAAGGGCTGACCCAGTACATGCGGATGGACATCTGCAACATCGGCGGCTTCACCGAGGCGATGAAAGTCGCGGGCTGGTGCGAGCAGCATTACATCGACCTGATGCCGCACAACCCGCTGGGTCCGGTCTGCACCGCGGCCACGGTCCATATGGCTGCGGCGGTTCCGAATTTCAGCTGGGTCGAGACCCGGCAAGGCCCGACCGAGAGCCTTGGGTTTCACGACCCGGAGCTGTTCCCGGTCCAGATCGACCTTGAGGGGATCACCTACAAAGTGCCCGACGGGCCCGGCCTGGGCGTCGAAGTGGACGAAGACAAGATCCGTGCAACCCAGCCGGAGCATGTGGAGCCGCCGCATCTGATGCGGCCCGATGGCTCTGTCACCAACTGGTAAGAGACGACAGCAAGGAGGAGGAGACCTGATGCTGCATTCAAGAAAACTGACCTCGCTGGCCAGTGTCATCGCGATCGCGATGGCCGGGCAGGCGTTTGCCTATGAAGAGGCCCCGCAACTGGCCCAACAGGTGTCGGCCGGCACCCTGCCACCGCTCGAGGAGCGGCTGCCCGCCGAGCCTCTGGTCATGGATGTGATCGACGGGCCGGGCGAATACGGCGGCACCCTGCGCCGCGCGATCCTTGGCGGCGGCGACCAGCACAACATGGTGCGCACCATCGGCAGCGACAACATGGTGCGCTGGTCCCCGGACTGGAAAGAGGTGCGCCCCAACATCGCCAAATCCTGGGATGTGTCCGACGACGCCTCGAAGTTCACCTTTCATCTGCGCGAGGGCATGAAATGGTCGGACGGTGCGCCTTTCACCGCCGATGACATCATGTTCTGGTACGAGGACATCTTCACCAACACGGAGCTGACCCCGAACAAGGATTCCACGTTCATCGGACCCGCGGGGCCGGTCAAGGTCACCAAAATCGACGATGTCACGGTCGAGTTCGACTTCGGCGCGCCGAACGGTCTGTTCCTGCAGGCGCTGGCCTATGGCTTCGGCTATCATCCGACGGCCTATCCCAAGCATTACCTCAGCCAGTTCCACGAGACATACAACGCCGACATCCAGGCGCTGGTCGATGCCGAACCGGCGGCGGGCGACTGGAAGCAGTTGTTCAACCTGAAGGCGGGACCGATGGACACCCCGCTGTTCTGGCAGAACCCGGACCGCCCGACCCTGCACGCCTGGCATCTGACCAATGCCTATGGCGCCACCGATCGCGTGGTGGCCGAGCGCAACCCCTATTACTACAAGGTCGACAGCCAGGGCCAGCAACTGCCCTATATCGACCGCGTCACCTATGACCAGGTCGAGGATGTCGAGACGATCCTGCTGAAGGCCTTCAACGGCGAGATCGACTATATGCTGCGCCACATCGGGCGCCCGTCCAACAAGGCGGCCCTGACCGACAACGCGGAACGCGGCAAATACGGGTTCTTCGATGTGGGTGATCTTCCGGCCAACATCATGATCCTGATGATGAACCTGAACCACACCGACCCGATGAAGCGCGACGTGATCGGCAACAAGGATTTCCGCATCGGGGTCAGCCACGCGATGAACCGGCAGGAAGTCATCGACCTTCTGTATTTCGGCGCTGGCAGCCCGGCGCAGACCGCGCCACGCGAAGGCTCGGATCTGTACAAGGAGGAATACGCCAAGCAGTTCACCGAGTATGACACCGATCTGGCCAATGAGTACCTGGACAAGGTGCTGCCCGAAAAGGATGCCGAAGGCTTCCGCCTGGGACCGGATGGCGAACGCTTCACGCTGGTCTTCCTTGTGGCCGATGTGTTCGGGCTGCAATACCCCGACGCGATGGAGCTGATCGCCGGCTATGCCCGTGACGTGGGGCTGGATTTCCAGATCCGCACCACCGACCGGTCGCGCCTGATCGAGCTGCACACCTCGAACGATTTCGACGCCTACCTGTGGAACTGCTCGGGCGGTCAGGCAGATGCCTATCTGACGCCGATCTGCTATGTTCCGACAATCTCGAACTCGGTCAGCTGGGCCCGCGAATGGGCGGCCTGGGGTGTCGATCCTTCGACCGGAGAAGAGCCGCCGCAAGCGGTCAAGGACATCTTCGCCACCTATGCCAAGGTGCGTTCCGCCGGAACACCGGAAGAGCAGAAGGCGCTGATGCAGCAGGTGCTGGACATGGCCGCCGAAGAATTCTTCACCGTCGGCATGGTGCAGAACGATCCGGTCTTCGGCATCGCGCGGAACAACGTGCGCAACGTGCCTGACCCGCTGCCGATTGCCGGCCAGCTCTGGTTCCCGGCCCCGTATACGGCACAAATGTACTTCGAAGGCGGCGCCAACCTGCCCTAATTCGAAGGACGCATGGGGCGCCCGCTAATCCTCCCGGCGGGCGCCCCGGTCATCCCACCCAACCGAACGGAGACGACATGGGCGGCTTCATCCTGCGGCGGGCACTCTACATGATCCCGACCGTCTTCCTGGTCTCGATCGTGACCTTCATCATCATCCAGCTGCCCCCCGGCGACTATCTGGACTCCCTTGCCGCCGAGATGGGCGAATCCGGTGTGGACAACACCGCCGTCGTCGAACAGCTGCGCGAGCAATACGGGCTGGGTCAGCCCATGTACCTGCAATACTGGAAATGGATGACCGGGATCCTGCTGGAAGGCGATTTCGGCATCTCCTTCGAAAAGAACCTGCCGGTGACGGATGTGATCTGGGACCGGCTGGGCTGGACCTTCGCGATCTCGCTGCTGACGCTTCTGTTCATCTGGATGGTGGCCCTGCCCATCGGCATCTATTCCGCCGTGCGCAAGTATTCCGTCGGCGACTATGTCGCCACCTTCTTCGGCTTCGTCGGTCTGGCAGTGCCCAACTTCCTGCTGGCGCTGGTGATGATGTATGTCGCCTTCCGCTATTTCGGCCAGTCGGTCGGCGGGCTGGTCAGCCCCGAGTACCTTGACCAGCCGTGGAGCGGTGCGAAATTCGTCGATCTTCTTAAACACATCTGGATGCCGGTTTTCGTCGTCGGCACTTCGGGCGCGGCGGCGCTGATCCGCATCATGCGCGCCAACCTGCTGGACGAATTGTACCGGCCCTATGTGGTGACCGCCCGCGCCAAGGGCATGTCCGAGTTTCAGCTTCTGCTGCGCTATCCGGTGCGGGTGGCGCTGAACCCCTTCATTTCGACCATCGGATGGATCCTGCCGACGCTGGTGTCGGGTGAAATCATCGTCGCCGTGGTGATGAACCTGCCCACCACCGGCCCGCTTCTGCTGCGCGCGCTGCTGGTGCAGGACATGTATCTTGCCGGATCGCTGATCCTGATCGTCAGCCTGCTGACGGTGATCGGCACGCTTCTGTCCGATGTCCTGCTTGCCTGGGTCGACCCGAGGATACGTTACCAATGACAGCCATTGATCCCGCTTCCGACGTGATTGTCCCCGAGGCCGTCAAGGCCCCTGCCCTGCTGGGCCCCTGGGCCCTGATGTGGCGCCAGTTCCGCCGCCACAAGATCGCCCATTTCAGCCTGTATGTCGTCGGGCTGGTGTATCTGGTCGCCCTGCTGGGAGAGTTCTTCGCCCCCGCCGATCATCTGGCGACCAACACCCGCGCGCCCTTTGCGCCGCCGCAGGGCATCCATCTGTTCGTCGAGAACGGCGATGGCAGCCGCGAGTTCCTACTGCACGCCCGCGCCCTGAAGGTCGAGGTCGACCGCGAGGCGATGCGCCGGCATTTCGTGGAAGATCCCGAAAAACCGATCCCGCTGGGCTTCTTCGTCAAGGGCCACCCCTACAAGCTGCTGTGGCTGATCCCGACCGACCGGCATCTGTTCGGCCCCATTGATCCCAAGCAGAAGGTCTATTTCCTGGGCGCCGATCGCCTTGGCCGGGACATTCTCAGCCGGATCATCATGGGCACACGGATTTCCATGTCCATCGGTCTGGTCGGCGTTGCGGTCTCGCTGGTGGTGGGGGTCAGCCTGGGCGGCATCTCGGGCTACTACGGCGGCTGGATCGACAACCTGATCCAGCGCCTGATCGAATTCCTGCGCTCGGTGCCGACGATCCCGCTGTGGATGGGGCTGGCTGCCGCGATCCCCTTGGATTGGCCACCACTGCGCACCTATTTCGTGGTGACCATCATCGTCTCGATGATCGGCTGGACCACCCTGGCGCGCGAGGTGCGCGGCAAGTTCCTGTCGCTGCGCAAGGAGGATTTCGTGGTCGCCGCCCGGCTGGACGGACTGTCGGACTGGGAGATCATCCGCAAGCACCTGGTGCCCAGCTTTGCCAGCCACATCATCGCCTCGCTGACCCTTGCGGTGCCGCTGATGATCCTGGCCGAAACCTCACTGTCGTTCCTTGGCATCGGGTTGCAGCCGCCCATCGTGTCCTGGGGCACCCTGCTGAAGGAGGCCCAGAACATCCGCACGATCATCGAAGCCCCCTGGCTGCTGATCGCCCCCGGAACGACGATCGTGATCGTTGTCCTTGCCCTGAACTTCCTCGGAGACGGCCTTCGCGATGCCGCAGATCCCTATGCAAACTGACCCCACAGAACAGCCGATGATCCAGATCCGCGGTCTGCGGACCCATTTCTTCACCGATGACGGTCTGGTGAAAGCGGTCGAGGGCGTCGATCTGGACATCCGGGCCAACCGCACCCTGTGCCTGCTGGGCGAAAGCGGCTGCGGCAAGTCGATCCTGGCGCGGTCCATCCTGCGCATCGTCGATGCGCCGGGGCGGATCACCGGCGGCAGCATCCTGTACCATGCCGCCGACGGGCGCACCGTGGATCTGGCCGCCGCCCGGCCCGGCTCGCGACAATTGCGGTCGATCCGGGGCAGCGACATCTCGATGATCTTTCAGGAGCCGATGTCCTCGCTGGGACCGATCCAGAAGATCGGTCGCCAGATCACCGAAACCATCCGGCTGCACCGGCAGGTGACCAAGGCCGAGGCGAAGGAAGAGGCCATCGACATGCTGGCCCGCGTCGGCATTCCGCGCCCGGCGGAACGGTTCGAGGCCTATCCGTTCGAACTGTCCGGCGGCATGCGCCAGCGCGCGATGATCGCGATGGCCCTGTCGTGCCAGCCCCGGCTGCTGATCGCGGACGAGCCGACCACCGCGCTGGATGTCACCACACAGGCGCAGATCCTGGACCTGATCGCCGAGCTCAAGGACGAGTTCCAGATGGCGGTCATGCTGATCACCCATGATCTTGGCGTCGTGGCCGAGGTCGCCGATGACGTCGCCGTCATGTACATGGGCAAGATCGTCGAAAAGTCCGACGTCTTCGGCCTGTTCGAAACCCCCTCCCACCCCTATACGCGCGCCCTGCTGAACTCGGTGCCGCGCATCGGCATGACCACCCACGAACGGCTGCCCGCGATCCGGGGCATGGTTCCGCATCCGCTGGCGCGGCCCTCGGGCTGCACCTTCCGCACCCGCTGCGACCACGTCATGCCGGGGATTTGCGACCGGCGCGAGCCGCGCCTGAAACCGGTACCCGGCGGCGAGGTGGCCTGCTTCCTGCACGACAAGGAGACCACGGATGTCTGAGGCCATTCTGCAGGTCCGCGACCTGACCATGACCTTCGGCGGCGGCAAGCGCGGGCCGCTGTCGAAACGGACCGCCGGCTTTGTCGCCGTCGATGACGTGTCCTTCGACGTCCGTCGGGGCGAAACCTTCGGCATCGTCGGCGAAAGCGGCAGCGGCAAGACCACGCTGGGGCGCTGCATCCTGCGGGTGCTGGACCCAAGCGCGGGCAGCATCCGCTTTCATCCGCAATCCGAAACACCGGTCGAACTGGTCGGGGCACCGACCGCGCAACTGCGCAAGGTCTGGCGCAAGCTGCGCATGGTGTTTCAGGATCCGCAGGCCTCGCTGAATCCCCGCCTGCGGGTGATCGACATCGTCGGGCAGGCCCTGCAGAAATCCGAAGGGCTGAAGGGCAAGGCGCTGGCCGATCGTGTCGGCACGCTGCTGGAAAACGTCGGCCTGCGGCGTGAGTTCCTGCACCGCTATCCCAACGCCTTCTCCGGTGGCCAGCGTCAGCGTCTCGGCATCGCCCGCGCCCTGTCGACCGGGCCGGAACTGGTGGTCGCCGACGAGGCCGTTTCGGCGCTGGACGTGTCGATTCAGGCCCAGACCCTGAACCTGTTGCAGGATCTGCAGGAGGAGTTCTCGCTGACCTTCCTGTTCATCGCCCATGATCTGGCGGTGGTCGAACACATCTGCGACCGGGTGGCGGTGATGTATAGGGGGCAGTTCGTCGAAGTCGCTGACACTGACACGCTGTTTCGCGCCCCGCAGCACCCTTATACCCGCGCATTGCTGCAGGCCGTGCCCGTGGCCGACCCCCGCGCCCGCCGCAAGCGGTCGGACCTGTCCGAGCCGGTGGATATCGGCGCCGGTTCGGGGGGCTGCAATTTCGCGCCGCGCTGCCCCCATGCCACCGATCTGTGCCGCGCGACTCGCCCGCCGACCCGGACGGTCGCCGGTGCCGATGTGCGCTGCCATTTCGCGGGGGACATCTGATGCCGCAGCCGTCCGTCTGGCGAAGGCGCATCTGACCCGCTATGCTGTAGCGCGCCCTGGAAAACCGGTTCAACACCATGAAAACACATCCCGACACCGAAGACACATCGCTCTACGATGCCATCCTCGATGACATCTACGACGGCAAGCTGGTCGGCGGCCAGCGGCTGAAGGTGTCGGAACTTGCCGAACGCTTCGGCGTCAGCACCAGCCCGATCCGCGAGATCCTGCGGAGAATGCAGGGCGAGGGCTTTGTCGAGATCCACACAAACCGCGGCGCGACGGTGAAGGCCACCGATGCGGGATCGATCCAGAACATCTTTGAAATCCTGCAGATGCTGGAGCCCTATTTCGTGATGTGGTTCGCCGATTACGCCCTGCCCGAACAGCTCGACGAGCTGGAGGAGATCCAGGCGCGGATCCGCGAGACCCCGCACAGCGAACAGCGTCAGTTCCGGCGGCTGGACTTCCAGTTTCACGAGATGTTCTGCCGGGGCCACTACAACCAGACCGCCGCCGAGATCTGGCGCAACCTGCGCACCTCGCTGAACGTACAGGCCGCGCGGCTGCGCATCACGCCCGCGCGCTACGAGATGATCAAGGAGGAGCATGACGAGCTGATCGCCGCGTTCCGTGCCAATGACACCTCGCGGGCCGACACGGTGATCCGCAAGCATGTGGACGGCTCTTTCGTGCAGATGTCGCAACAGATCCGCGCGCTGGGGTTGAACGCCGGGCGCTAAGCCGGGCGGGCCGGAAAACCCCAGCCGCCGCGCAGCGGTCGCGGCCGGTTCCAGCCGCACCCGTGCCATAGATGCCGGGAAACCTGAATTCCCAGGAAAGGTGACCCTGCCGCGATGACCCTCCCCAGCCGTCCGCTTGTCATTTCCGCGCCCGAGCCGCGCACACTGGACCTGATCTTCACGCCCGAAAGCAAAGCGCGGCTGTTTGCCGGCTATGATGTCCATGAAACCACGGCCCGGGCCATCGCCGCCCTGCCGGACGCGACCCTTGCGGCCTGCCGGTACCTTGTGGGCCAGCCGGCGCTGTCGGCCGGGGTTCTGGCCCGAATGACCTCCTTGCGCTGCATTTTCAACGTGGAAGGCAACCTGCTGAACAACATGCCCTAAGAGGGTCTGTTCCAGCGCGGCGTTCACGTGGTCACCACCGGCGCCGTCTTCGCCCGGCCCGTGGCCGAAATCGGGCTGGGCTTCGCCCTGTGCCTGGCGCGCGGGATCATCGACGCCGACACCGCCTTCCGCGAGGGGCGCGAGCTTTGGGGGGTCGAAGGCAACGCCGCCGCGCGGCTGCTGTCCGGGGGCCGCATCGGCATCATCGGCTTTGGAGAGTTGGGGCGCGCCCTGTGCGGGCTGCTCAGCGGGTTTCGCTGCCAGATCGTGGTGCATGATCCGTGGCTGCCCGACGCCTTGCTGCACGATCATGGGGTGACGCCCTGTGGATTGCAGGAGGTGCTGGAAACCTCGGACATGGTCTTTGTCGTGGCCGCCGTGACCTCGGAAAATCAGGGGTTTCTGGATCGGGACGCCTTTGCGCGCATGAAGCCGGGCGCGGGGCTGATCCTGCTGAGCCGCGCCGATGTGGTCAATTTCGACGATCTCATGGCGGCGGTCGCCTCGGGCCATATCCTTGCGGCCAGCGATGTCTTTCCCGAAGAACCTTTGGCCGCCGACCATCCGGTGCGCCGCCTGCCCGGATTCCTCCGGTCGGCCCATCGCGCCGGCGCGCTGGACGTGGCGTTCAGGCAGATGGGCAGCATGGTCCTTGACGACATGGCGCTGATGGACCGCGACCTTCCACCGCTGCGCTGCAAACGGGCCGAACGGGCAACCGTGGCCCGCATGCGGTCGCGGCCCATCACGACCAACTGACGGTCGCGGACCTGAGGGGCACAGCGGTCCACCGGATCCGGGTTCTGCCCGGTGAAACCCCGTCCACATCGGGGGACCGTTGGCCCGATACAGCCGTTTACAGGTCTCGCCGCATGTCTTACCAATACGGCGAGACCACAGTGTCCCGTTGGGCCGGGCATGGCAGGCCAAGGGCTTGCCTCTCGATCGCAACGGGATATTTTGCAGAAAACATTCAACTATCGCCACCGCCGGAGAATTTCATGCGTCACTTGGCAAGCCTGCTTTGCACCGCCGCAACCCTCACCGCCACCAGCGCAATCGCGCAAGACACCGGATCGGACACCCCCAATGCCGTGCTGATCCGCGGCGCCAGCATCTTCACCGGCTGTTCGCCCGATCTTGTGGAAGGTCAGGACGTCTATATCGCCGGAAACATGATCTCCCGGATCGGCGCGGATCTGGAACCGCCCGAATTCGCCACCGTCATCGATGCCGACGGCCACGTGCTGATGCCCGGCCTGATCGACGCCCATTGGCACGGCGTGTTCGCGACAGCGACGATCGGCCAGCTCATGACCACCAACGAGGGCTACTGGAACCTTCTGACCTCGGTCGCGCAGCGCGACACGCTTTATCGCGGCTTCACCACGGTGCGCGATACCGCGGGCCCGATGTTCGACATCGCCCGTGCCACCAATGAAGGCCTGATCGAAGGGCCGCGGGTGTTTCCCTCTGGCCCCGCCATCTCGCAAACCTCCGGTCACATGGATTTTCGGATGACGCGTGAAGTGCCATCCACGCCGGACAAGCTCAGTTCCTTCGAAACCTCGGACATGTTCTACATCGCGGACGGTGTGCCCGAGGTGCTCAAGCGCGTGCGTGAAAACCTGATGCAGGGCGCGACGCAGATCAAGCTGATGGCCGGCGGCGGCGTCACCTCCAGCTACGATCCCATTCACACCATGCAGTACACCAAGGCCGAACTGGCAGCGGCGGTCGAACAGGCGGCAAACTGGGGCACCTACATCCTGACCCACGCCATCAACGACGAGGCCGTCAACCATTCCATCGATGCCGGCGTCAAGAGCATCGAACACGGCCATATGGCGACACGCGAAACCCTGCAACGCTTCGTCGAGAACGACGTCTGGCTCAGCATGCAACCCTTCCTGGACGACCAGGACGCCCCGGCCCTGAACGATTTCCAGAAGGCGAAGTACAAGTTCGTCACCGATGGCACCGATTTCGTCTACAAGACGGCCAAGGAGCTGGGCGTGAAGATCGCCTTCGGCACCGACACGCTGTTCAGCGCCGATCTTGCCAAGCGGCAGGGCGCGCAGCTGGCCAAACTGCAGAACTGGTTCACGCCCTACGAGGCGCTGAAGATGGCCACCTGTGACAACGCACAGCTGCTGGCGCTGTCGGGCAAGCTCACCCCCTATCCGATGGGCCCGCTGGGCGTGGTCGAGGAAGGCGCCTATGCCGACCTGATCCTCGTGGATGGCAACCCGCTGGAAGATCTCGACCTGGTGGGCGATCCCGACACCAACTTCGACCTCATCATGAAAGACGGCGTGATCTACAAGAACGCGCTGAACTGATCCTGTATCGGGCGGCATCCTGGGATGCCGCCCGAACCCGCGCTTGCACGGGGCGTGACCGGTCCGGGATTGGTGGCAACACCGTTGCCGCGCAGGTCCAGGCGATGCCGCCCCTCAGCAGCGACAGCACGATAGATATCTGCGCAACCCTTCCCACCATCCTTCCGACAAGAGCGTTGGAAGGGGTGACAAGCCGGGCCGCGATGCCCGAGGCGGACATGATGTTGCCGGCCATCACGAAGAAGGCCACCGCGACGGACGTGGGCAGGAATTCTCCGGACAGAAAGGTTGGCACACTGGCGAGGCTCAGGGCAAAGGCGATGGGCAGCCCGATGACGACCGCATCGTAGAAGAGGAGCACTTCGAGCATCAGCATGGCTCAGGCCTCCGACTTGAGGTGACGAAGTTCCGTCAGAACCATTCGACGATATGGGCGGCCATGAGCAGGCAAGGCGGCGGCGACCCAGGAATGGCGGAACCCGGTCAGCGGCGGTTTCCGTCGGTGCGCCTGACCGCTGTCCTTGCCCGGATCCTCGGCCCATTGGTCGAAGGTTTCCGAGGTGGTGAGGCATCCGCTTCTTCATGGCCGGCAAAGACATGGGCGCACCGATGATCCCCAGCTTCGGCGCATAGGTCGCCAGCCGCGCCGCATCGGTGAACGAGGCCACATTGGCCCCGGCCAGCGCCTGAGCCATCATGCCCGGGTCGCACCCGGTTGGCCGTTCGGATAGAGCTTGATCTCGATGGCGCCATCCGTGATGGCAACGCGATCTCGGCAATGGATTTCCCGGCCTATTGCCGGGCCAGCACGGCCTCGACCCGTCCGGCCTATCACCGCGCCGTGGACATGCAGCAGCCCATCGGCTGCGCCAAAGTGGCCGGCTATCCCGGGATCGAAGAGATCCGCGCCTGTTACGCCAGTCCGGTGGACAAATCCGCACCCATCAACGCGTTGCACGATTTCGGCGATGCGGACCGCAGCTATGCCTTGCAGTCGCCTGTGGTCGCGGGGCGGGACTGATGCAGTTTGCCCTGATCTGCCGCGACGACCCCGACCCCTGCCCCGCAGACTTGCCGCGCGCGACGACCGCCCCGACACCCGGTTCAATGGCAACAGCGGATGGTGGGGTCCGGCCCGGCTGAAAGCCTATCGCGACCGGCTCACCGATAGCGGGCTGACCCTGGATGCCATGGCGCTGGACCTCGGGTCGTTTCCGCTGGACTCGATCTATCACCGGGCATGGGACGGGGCGGCACCAAGGCTGCCCCGCGTCGAAGGCGATAGGGCGGTCGCCGTCAGGATCGGGACCAGGGCCGTTCGGACAGGGCCACGTGATCCAGCGACCTGCTGCACGCCACAAACCGCCAAAGCAACGGATTGGAACTGTCCACCCGTCAGGCCGTCTGGCTGGCCGTGTCCCGGATCGGACCTGCGCCGGTGTCCAGCCCGGCCTCGGCTTTCATTCTCAGGCCTCGTCCAGCCGCGGGTCGATCACGAACTTGATGCCGTCCGCGGCAAAGCTGCGATCGAAGGCGCGTTTCCATTGCGAAAGCGGCACGACCTCGGAAACAAGGCTTTCCAGGTCAAGCTTGCCCGAGTGCATCAGTGTCATCGCCCGCCTCCAGCTTCTGGGGTTCGAGGCAAACCCCGAGGTGAGGGTCAATTCCTTGTAGCAGATCAGGTCGGTGGGAAGGCTGCTGTCCTTGCCCGACAACCCCATCTGGGCCAGATGCCCGCCCTTTGTCAGGAAGCGCAGGGCGTCGGCATAGCCGAACTGGTTGCCCGAGCACTCCACCGCCACGTCGAAACGGTCCGGCGCCAGATCCTCGCCCACGACCGAGACCGCGAACCCCAGCGCCCCGGCGGCGTCAAGCCGCGGTGTGTCGTTTTCGGTGCCGCGCAGGGTGACATTGCCGCCCATCAGGCGCGCGACCTGTCCCGCGATCAGACCAATGGCGCCCGGCCCGATCACAAGCACGTCGTCGCCGGGCTCCACATAAGCCGCGTCGCCGTACAGCGAGTTGGTCACACAGGCCACCGGTTCCGCCAGCGATGCGGCGGCATCGGACATGAACCCCGGCGCCGGGTGCAGGTTGACCAGCGGCACCTCGACCAAAGGCGCCATCGCCCCGTCGACATGGCTGCCAATGGACATGCGGGCGTGACACAGATTGGTGCGCCCGGTCCGGCAATGGCGGCAAGTGCCGCAGGTGGAATAGAAGCTTTCGGCCACAAAACGCTGGCCGATCAGGCCACTGTCAACGCCCTCGCCCACCGCGACCACATGGCCGCAAACCTCATGCCCCATGACGACCGGCGGAGCCACGGCGTACTCGTTCCTGAAGATGTGAAGATCGGTGCCGCAGATCCCCGCCCCGGCGGTTTTCAGCACCACCGTTCCGGGCTTTGCCACAGGATCCGGCCGGTCGACCAGACCGACATCGCCATACGCTTCGCTCCGCTTGGTCACTCCCAGCATGTCGGCTTCTCCTCAGGCGGTGCTTCGGTTGGCAAGGGTACAGGCATATATCGCAACCAGGATCACCGTGCCCACGACAAAAGGGAAGGCAAAGGGGGAAACGCCGGTCCTAGATCGACACGCCGCCATCCCGGCAATCGGTGAGAATTCGCAGGGCATCCCGTAGATGCCGGTTTCGCCGATTCTCCCGAGCCTGCCCCGCCCGCATATATTTTCGTACTCGCGGCATTGACCCGGCAGCGCCAGCCCTAGATCGTGCCCCGGACACCATTGTCCCCGGATAAAGGAGATCGCGATGAAATCCCTGCTGGTGCCACTGCTGGCGCTGCCCCTGTTGACCGCCTGCGGCCTGAGCGACAGCCAGGTCAACGCCGCGGCGCAAGCGGGCGTCAATGCCGCCGAGGCCGAAGAGATCTCGGACGAGGTCAAGCGCTCGACCGACTTCGATGCCATCGGGCGCGAGGCCGTCGCGGATGTGGACACCTCGAACTTCGACGCGCTGACGAACTGACGCCCGCTGGGGCTCCGTCAAGACGATCCCGGACACCGCCCTTGCAGCCCGACCGGCTGCCGGGATTTTTTCGCGGATACCGCTTTCCGCCGAGTCGGGTAGTTTGCGGGCAGACCAGAGTCTTGCTGATTCTTATGGTCATTTATCGGCCAAAACGACCACAACCCGGACCCCACGATTGCGCGCCCCGCCCGCCCGAAAATTGCCAATTGGCAATTTCCCTACAACGGGTTGTTTTCCGCAAACTTTCTGAAAAAGGCCAGGAACGCCTTGTCGGGATCGCGCGGCGGTTCGCGGCCCGTGGACCAAGCCCGCCATTCGCTTTCCACGAAGTAGATGTCATAGCCGGGATGGCGCAGCTTGGCAGTCTCATAGGTCTCGGTGCGCAGCGCCCTGCCCTGCCCGTCCAGCCAGGCCGGACGCGGCTTCAGCGTCGACACCTCCGGCTCCACGTCCCCGGCCACCCGCGCCTTGCGCCCGACCTTCGAGAAACTGACTTCGCGCTCGGCCGCGTCCACCCCGTCGCGATCCTTGCGCCACCACCGCAACTCCACATGGGTGACCCGGCGCCCGGTCTTGATCGGTTCGATCTGCACCACATAGTCGCTCAGCGCGTTGACCTCGGCCACCGCGGGCTTGATGGCGCGCAGGTTCAGGTTCGACCAACTGGTCAGCTTGCCCTTGGGCACGCCCAGCACGCCGCGCAGCGCCTCCAGCGAGAACTTCTCGGACGCGCGGTACTTCAGGTTGCCGCGCTTCTGCACCATCTCGTACAGCGTCAGCGCGTATTTCGAGGTCAGCGCGAACATCACCTCGCGCTGCAACCGTGCGAAGACCGACGAATGCTTGATGATCTTGCGCAGCCGCGCCGGGATCTCGTATTCGATCAGCCCGTCGCGACGCAGGGTTTCGATGTTGCCGCCCAGAAGCTGCACCCGCTCGATCGCCTCTTCGCCGTCCCAATTCACCTGCACCTTGACGATGGCTGACATCAGCCGTTCCAGGCTTTCGCCGATGCGATCGTTGGCATTGTGCGAGCCGCGCAACTCCGCCTTGGCGATCACATGGGTCACGGGTTTCTCGATCCCGTCCCAGGCGTTTTCCAGAAGCTGGTTATAGATCCGCCGATCTGCCAAAGTCAGCGGGGTCACCTCGACCAGATCCACCAATTCCCCCGGTTTGACGAGGCTTTCAGCATTGGGTCGGGCGTCCAGGGTGCGATAGGAACGGTCGGCTGCCACGCGCGCTACTCGATTCTCTTACGTTTGTAGTTTGTTGGATGTAAGCTACCAAGGCGCTCTGCCCCGGTAAAGCATTTGCGCGGGCGTTGTGCCGATCCGGCGGCGGATCCCATGGGTCAGGTGGCAACGCCCGGACCCGCCCCGCCAAACCTTACATCGAATATCGGCCCTATGTAACGTATAAACAGAAAGACCGCCCGTCCCGGCTCACCCAATCCGTAAGGTTTGCGAATGGACCCGACTCGCCCCCGGACTCGGAAATCGGCCAAGATCAACCAGAAAATGCTTGTTTTACAGGGGTCTGCGGGCACCCGAAATGTAAGCGAGAATCCGCACCCAAGACGTAGGCGCAGCCAACCCCATCCGTAAGCTTTACTCACCCCAAACGTAGGCCGTAGTCACCCATGAAGTAGGGATTGGCCGAAAGATATCCTTAAAGACAACAACTTACCCATCCTGAACATGGAACACTTAGAATCTAGAATCCCTGCGGGTGCCGGTGTTTTTTGTTGGGGTTTTGGGGATAACTCCCGGATCGGCGCGGGTCGCCTTACAAATTGGAAGGATTGCACCTGTTTCACCCGAAAATCTCCGAACCGGGCCGCTGTTGCCCAGAAATTCCACTCATTCCGGGATACATCTGCAACTTCCGCTTTTTTCGTTGATTTCCGAAAATTATCGCACTTGCGGCGGTGCCCCCTGTCCCGCATGATTCGAGCGTCACTATTCGAGGATACCATGGACAACCAGGTTCTCCCCCCCGTTACGCTTTCTGAATTGCAAAACCTCTCGACCCGCGCCGACACGGTCATGAACCGCCTGCGCGACCGCGTTTATGCGCCCGGCAGTGAAAAGCAGCTCGAGCTCAGTTTCAACGTCCGCTCCGCCGCCGAGATGGTCGGCCGGTCGGAAAAACTGATCCGGGATGCCGAGGCCGATGGCCGCCTGCCTGAGCCGCAGAAGGATCCCGAAACCGGCCGCCGCACAGGCTATTCACTGGCCGAGGTCAACCGGATGCGCGAGGTCTTCGGCACGCTGCCGCACCGCGCGCCCGGCGACCCGCCGCTGGTCATGGCGGTGCAGAACTTCAAGGGCGGGGTCGGAAAGTCCACGCTGGTGACCCATCTGGCGCAGTACTTCGCGCTGAAAGGCTACCGGGTCTGCGTGATCGATTGCGACAGCCAGGCCTCGACCACCGCCGTCTTCGGGCTGAACCCGGACGTGGATGTCGACGAGGATGAAGACACGCTGTATCCGTTCTTCCGCCATGGCGGCCCGGCGACGCTGCACTACGCGCTGCGCGCCACCTATTGGCCGGGCATCGCGCTGATCCCGGCCAATCTGGGCTTGTATGACGCCGAGTATGAATTCGCCGCGCGCATGGCCCGTGACCACACCTTCGTGCTGGACAAACTGCGCGACGGGGTCGAGTCGATCCAGGACCAGTTCGACATCGTGCTGCTGGACCCGCCGCCGGCGCTGGGGATGCTGTCGCTGTCGGTGCTGCGGGCCGCCAACGCGCTGCTGATCCCGGCGCCGCCCAACAACATCGACTTCGCCTCGACCGCGCATTTCCTGAAGATGATGGCGGCGACGCTGGGCGAGATTTCGGAACATGGCGGCGCGCGGTCCTATTCCTTCGTCAAGATCGTGGCGACCAAGATGGACGACCAGAAGTCGGCGCATGTGGCGATCAAGCGGATGATGGATGCGGTGTTTCCACATGACGTTCTGCAATCGGTGCTCAAGGACAGTGCCGAGATCGACAACGCAACGGCCAACCTGAAGACGGTATACGAGTTGACGGGGCCAGCCCGGCGGACCGAGACCCACAAGCGCTGCCGCACCTATCTGGATGCGGTCGGGCGCGAGGTGGAGACGCTGATCCGCAAGACCTGGCCCAGCCACCATTCGGACCTGCGCAAGGAGGGGATCCTGTGAGCAAGAAGCACGACGCACTGTTTGACGACATTCTCAGCGGGCTGGACGCCCAGCCCACGGACGCGGCGCCGACGCCCGAATCGGCGGCGCCGAAAGACCGGGGCGGCGCGCGCTTCCTGAAGCGGTCCACCACCATCGGCGACCGGCTGTCGGGCGAGATCGAAGAGAAGACCCTGAAATGGGTGGACCCGGCCGAGTGCCGCATGTGGGCGCATCACAACCGCGCCTACGACCTTCTGACCGAGGACAGCTGCCGGGACCTGATCGACGGCATCCGCGCGCAGGGGCGGCAGGAGTTTCCGGCCATCGTGCGCCGCGTCAGCGATGGCGGCGCGCAGGCCTATGAGGTGATCTGCGGCGCGCGGCGGCATTTCGCCGTCAGCTGGCTACGCGCCAACAACTATCCGCAGTTCAAGTATCTGGTGGATGTGCGCGACCTGTCGGACGAAGAGGCTTTCCGGCTGGCCGATATCGAGAACCGCGATCGCGAGGATATCAGCGACTTCGAACGCGCCCGCGATTATGCCGCCGCATTGGAGCGCTATTACGGCGGCAAGCAGAAGGCGATGGCGGCGCGGCTGGAGGTCTCGGAAGGCTGGCTGTCGCGCTATCTGCAACTGGCCAAACTGCCGCCCGAGATTGTCGCCGCCTATGGTGCCATCACTGACATCAAGGAACTGCACGCCCGACAGCTGAAGCCGCTTCTGGCGCGGCCGTCGGACCGGGCCAGAGTTCTGGCCGCGGCGGCGGATCTGGCGGCGGCGAAAGGGCAGGGGCGGGTCAGCGATGGCGCGCAGGTTCTGGCGGCGCTGAAGGCGGCGGTCAAACCGGCGAAACCGAAAGGGCAGGGCGGCACGCTGTATCGTCGGGGGCCGGGGGAAAGCGGCATCACGGTGCGCAAGAAGGGCCGCAGCGTGGTCATGGAGTTCTCGGACAGCCTGAGCCGCAATGCGTTGGAGGAAGCCTTTGCCCGATACATGGCGGATCGCTTCGGAAAGTGAGATTGCCAACTGGCAAGAAGTCGGATTTATCGTTTAAAAACAGTTGGTTAATCAGTTTGTCAACGGATCTGATGCGGCCAGATTGCCAAGGCAAGACCTTGAAGATGGTGACGACGGGGCAGGGGCGGCGGGCCGCAAGACCCGCCGTCCGGTTATTTGCCCTCGGCCTCATCCATCAGCCCGCGCACCCATTTGGCAGACCACCAGGTTGCCGGGATGCCCAGCGGAATGCTGAGCCCAAGGGTCAGCATCGGCGACAGCGCCGGCAGACCGATGGCCTGTCCCATCAGGCTGAGCATGAACAAGTTGATGGCCACAGCCCCCGCCGCGAAGGGGTAGAGCACGAAGGCCAGCCGCTTGCGGGTCCATTTCTCGTCGGTGTCGGTCATGAGGCGTGTTCCAGGCGGGCAGCGGCGCACAGGGCGTTGGCGATCAGGGCAGGGATGGCGGGCCACAGGGCCAGCGGCGGCAAGGTGGGGCCAAGGAAGCCGCCCGCGCTCAGGGCGGCGGGCAGGTCGTCGGTGACATGGCCACCGTCGGCGGCGAAATAGGACAGGCAGATCGATTTCGGCCCGAATCCCGCCGCCACCCTGTGGATATGGGGCGGTTCTTCCAGGAAGGCGACCTCGATCCGGGCGAAGGTTTTGGCCTGCCGCAAGGCCTTGGCAAAGCGCCGGGTGCAGGCGGCAGGCACCTTGCCCTGCGCCGATCCGTGGGCCGCGACCAGAACTTCTGTCTCTGACGCGCGCCAACCGGCGCTGGAGGCCGTGTCTGCCAGCATCCGCAGGGTGAGGCCCGGCAGGGCGGGATCGCTGCCCAGCGGCGGCAGGACGCGCGCGGCGGGCAGGCCAAGACGGGCGGGCAGGGCGGTGTTGGTGAACCAGCCTTCGGTCATGAACAGCGGATAGATCAGCACATCGTTGCGCGCGCCGTCCAGCGCGCGCTCGACGGACCCCATGGCCGCCAGCGTGGCCGAGCCAATGCGGCGCCCCGGCATCCGGGCGGCGACCTTGGCGGCCAGTTCGGCCAGCCGGGCCTCGGCCGGGGCCGGGTCCGAAGGCTGGCCGTGCGAGACCAGGATGGCCTCAGTGGCTGGTGCCTTCAGAGAAGGTGATCTTGTTCCAGACATTGTACTTCCCGGATGGTTTGCGCATCGGCAGGCGGCGGACCTCTTCCAGCGTGGCGGCGTCATAGACGATGACCGCGCCGTCGTCTTCCCAGACCGACACCAGAGCATAGCGCCCGTCGCGGGTGAATTCCACATGGGCGACGGTGGCGCCGGGTACCGGGCGCAGGGTCTTGACGATCTCAAGGCTCTGCTTGTCGATCACATGCATGGCGTCGCGGTTGGGACCGAAGAAGACATCGGCCCAGAAGTAGGGCGTGTTTTCATGGCTGCGCAGGAAGAAGCCGGGGCCTTCGGTTTCGATGGTGGTCAGCCGTTCCCAGGTTTCGGTGTCGATGACCGACAGCTTGGCCTCTTTCAGGTGCGGCGTGGCCATCACACGGCGGCCATCGCGATCCCACGAGATGCCCGAGCCCAGATGCGGCATGCCGTCCAGCGGCAGCTCGGCGATCTCGCGCCCGACGTTAAGGTTGACCACCACGCCGCGCCGCCCATCGCGGGCCGCGCCGATCAGGTTGCGATAGTCGTCGTCGAAGAAGAAATCGTCCAGCGGCTCGGTGACCTCGATCCGGCGCCGGGCGAACAGCCCTTCGGAGGAGGCGATGGCCTCGACCATGCCTTTCTCGCGGCTGTGCACGAAGCCCTCGTAGACCGGCTCGGCGTTGGGGTCGGTGGCGACCTCCCAGATCTCGGGGGCGTCCTTCAGGGCGAGGATGAAGCTTTTGCGCTGCGGCGCCTGATAGACCGCTGAAACCCGGCTGGAGGTGCCATCCTTGCCGATCACCTCCATCACGCGGGCGACCGACAGATCCTCGGTCGACAGCAGGGTCAGTGTCATCGGCAGGTAGTTGGCCACGGCCAGCCATTTGCCATCGTGGCTCATGGCGATGTTGCGGCTGTTCAGACCGGCGCGGACGCGGCCCACTTCGGACAGGGACCACAGGTCGTATTTCTGCACCCAGCCGTCGCGCGACATGATGAAGACATAGCGCCCGTCGGGGCTGAACTTCGGCCCGCCGTGGACGGCAAAGGGGGTTTCAAACCGGTCGAGTAGCTCGAAGGTGTCGCCGTCCAGCACGCTGACGTGATGGTCGCCGGTTTCCACCACCAACGTGATGTTCATCGGATCCGAGGACCAGACCGGGGCCGGGGCGGGGGTGTAATCCGGGGTCAGGGTGCGGCTGGCGGTGATCTCGGCCTCGCCCCAGGCCGGGACATCGTCGAGCGGTGTGTTCAGGTAGTCTGCCAGCGCGGCGATGCGGTCGGGGTCCAGCACCTCGGCAAAGCCTGGCATCTGGGTGGCGGCGCGGCCGTCGCGGATCACCGCCTCAAGGTTGGGGCCGCGCATCCGGCCCAGGGTCTGCGGGATCAGCGCCGGACCCAGGGCGCCCAGACGGCTGGGGCCATGGCAGTCGGTGCAGTGATCGGCATAGTCCCGGGCGGGGTCTGCGGCCAGAGACGTGGCCGCGAACAGGGCCGCACTAATGGAAACGGTGAACCGGATCATGTCGTTTTCCTCGAAAGGGGGTCACGGTCAGGCGGTCGCTTTCGGTCACGCCGATCTCGGCGTCGGACAGGTAGCAGGCCGGATCTTCGGCCCAGGGATCGCCGGTCAATTGCAGGGCGCGGATGCGGGTGTTGCCGCCGCAGACGGCCTGATGGGCGCAGGCGCCGCAGCGACCCTTGAGCGGGCGGGGCCGGGTGCGCAGCTTGGCCAGCATCGGGTCGGGACCTGTCCAAAGCTCGGAAAACGGGGTGTTTTTCACGTTGCCGATGGTGTAATCCGACCAGTACGTATCGGGGTGCACATTGCCCTGGGTGTCGATATTGGCGACCCCCAGACCCGAGGAGTTGCCGCCCCAGGCTTCCAGATGGTCGCGCACATTTGCGTGTTCGGCAGCATCGAAATTGCGTTCGACCCAGTTCAGGAAATGCACCGCGTCGGCATCGTTGTTGCCGGTCACGATGTCCAGCGGGAAGCCGTCGGCGGCGCCCGCCCAGCTGCGCTCGATCAGCAGATCCATGGCCCGGCGCGAGCGTTTATGCGCGGCATCCTCGCCCCGGTTCTTGTCGCCGCGCCCGGCATAGACCAGATGCGACAGGTAGAACTTGTCGACCCCTTCGTCGTCGCACAGTTGCAGCAGGTCCGGCAGGTGGCCATGGTTGCCGTCGGTCAGGGTGAAGCGCAGCCCGACCTTTATGCCGCGTTTCTTGCATTCGCGCACGCCGCGAAGGGCGTCGGAAAACGCGCCATCCACGCCGCGGAACCAGTCGTTCGTCGCGCCGATGCCGTCGATCGAGATGCCGACATAGTCGAACCCGGCCTCGGCCACGCGGTCGGCGTTTTCGCCGTGGATCTTGGTGCCATTGGTGGACAGCGCCAGCATCCTGACCATCGGCCGGGCGCGGGCCGCCAGGTCGAACAGATCCTTGCGGTCCAGCGGCTCACCGCCCGACAGGATCAGCGCCGGAATGCCGAAACGGTCAAGGTCGTCGAGCGTGTCCATCGCCTGCTGGTGGCTCAGCTCTCCGGGGAAATCCACATCCGCCGAGACGGTGTAGCAGTGCCGGCATTTCAGGTTGCATCGGCGGGTCAGGTTCCAGATCACCACCGGTTTCACGGGGCCGGAGCCGCGGCGGGTGCGGACCGGCGTGGGGGTGACCAGCTGGTGCATGTACTCGGTGAGGCGAAACATGGTCTATCCTTCCTTGCGGCGCAGTCGCAGGCCGGTTTTTTTCAGGATTTTAGTGGAAAACAGGATGTCGCTGCCACGGCAGGCGTCGCCCAGAATGGCGGCGATTTCGGCGCGCTTGGCGTCGACCTCGTCGCGGGTCGAGCCGTGCACCATGGCAAACAGGTTGTAGGGCCAGACCGGCAGGGCGCGCGGGCGGCGATAGCTGTGGGTGACGAAGGGCAGGGCGCCGATCTTCTCGCCCAGTTGATCCACGAGGGCGTCCTCCACGTCCCAGACCGACATGCCGTTGGCGGTCATGCCCAGCTTGTAGTGATTGGGTGCGCCGCCGATACGGCGGATCACGCCGCGCGCCTTCATGGCCGTGATGCGGTCGATGACTTCGGGTTCGGTCAGGCCCAGCCCCTCGGCCACGGCAGCAAAGGGCGCGGGCACCAGCGGCAGCCCGGCCTGGGTGGCCTCGACGATCCGGCGGTCGGTGGCATCCAGGGTCATGCCGCCACCCGGAAGCCGATGAAGAATTCGCGTTCCTTGGGAAACAGCAGCACTTGCAGGCCGGTTTCCGCTTCGATCCGGCGCGCCGTGGCCTGAATGCCCTCGGCGCTTTCGGTGGCCATCACGAACCACATGTTCAGCCGGTGGTCGCGGGCATAGTTATGGGCCACTTCGGAATGGGCGTTGACCTGTTCGGTCACCGCCGCATAGCGGTCCTCGGGCACTTCCATCGCGCAGAGGCAGAAGGCGCCGCCCAGGGCCGCGGCATCGTAGAACGGGCCGAAACGGGTCAGATAGCCGGTGTCGCGCAGCCGCGAGATGCGGGCCAGAACCTCGGCCTCGGTCAGGTCAAGTTCCTGCCCCAGCGCCGCGAAAGGGCGCGGGTCCAGCGGCAGGTCGTCCTGCAACCGGTTCAGCAGCGCGCGGTCTGTGGTGTCAAGATCGTCGGTCATGCGGCAGCGGTTCCTTTGGTCGAGATCAGGGCGCCAGTTTGCTTGAAACACCGGCTGGAAAACAACGCCAGATGCTTCACGCCCTCTAAGTCGGGCAAGGCGGCGGCCTTGTTCAGAACGCCCAGAGCCTCGTCGCGGCTGCGGGCGTGGATCATGCAATACAGCCGGTAGGGCCAGGCGTCGGCCACCGGGCGGCGCTCGTAACACAGGGTGACGCCGCTGTGCGCGGCCAGCACCGGTCCCGCCCGGTCGATGCGGTCCGAGCTGATGTCCCAGACCACCATGGCATTGGCGCGCCAGCCAAGGGCGCGGTGGCGCACGATGACGCCCAGCCGGCCCAGGATGCCGGCCTCTTGCAGCACCGCCAGACGGTCCAGCACTTCGGCCTCGCTCCGGCCCAGTTGTTCGGCGACGCGCTGGTAGGGGCAGGGCACCATGTCCAACCCCTGCGACAGCACCTGCATCAGGCGGCGGTCGCCGGGTTCCAGCACCTCGGGGCGCACCTTGCGCGGGGTCACCGGCCGGCCCGGCGTGCCGGTCAGGCGAAAGCCGAGATCGACGTTGAAGGGCCGCACCAGCCGCAGGTCCAGCACCCGCAGGCCGGTCTTGCGGCCGATGTCGTGCAGAACCCGGTCCACATGGGCGCGGTCCGGCCCGGTGGCTACGAACCACAGGTTCCATTCGTTTTCGCGCAGGTAACTGTGGTTGACGCCGGGCTGGGCGCCGATGATCTCGGCCACCGATTCGATCCGGTCGGGGGGGGCGGCGACGGCGGCCAGGGTGCTGGCCGAGATTGTGTTGGGGGCAAAGGTCGCGCCCACCCGCGAAATCCGCCCGACCGCCTGCATGCGGTCGAGCCGTTTCAGCACTTCGGCCTCACCGCAACCCAGCGTGTCGCCCATCCGGGCGAAGGGGCGCGGCACCAGCGGCAGGTCGCGCTGCCAGTCGTCCAGCAGCCGCAGGTCGATGGGATCAACGGTCATCTCCATGGGTTACAGCCCCGTCCGATGCGCGCGCGCGGTGAAGAAGATGCCCGAAGGGCTGGCGGCGTCGATCTCGCCCAGCTTTTCGAAGCTGGCGGTGTCGTAGATCATGACCTTGCCGGCGTCGCGGACCGAGACCCAGACCTCGTTGCCGCGGGGGCTGAATTCCATGTGCAGCACCGCCGGGCCGGGCTTGAATTCATGCACCACCTGCTTGGTCAGCGTGTCGATCACCTGGATGGTGTCGTTCAGCGGATGGGCGAAGTTGACCCAGACATGCCGGCCATCGGGGCGCGCCATGGCAAAGACCGGCTGGCCGTAGGTCTCGGTGCGGCCGGTTTCCTGCAGCGTGGTGGCATCGACCCACAGCACCTGGTGATGCTTGACCGCAGGCAGGACGAATTCACCGCCCGCCAGCGCCCAGCCTTCCAGGTGGGGCATCTTGTAGACCGGCAGTTCCTCGGCGCCGCGGCCATAGCCTGGCAGCACGCGGATCGGTTCCGGGGCGTCCTGCCAGAGGTCCAGCGCGGTCATTCCATCCTCGCCGAACAGGCCGGTGATATAGGTGCGCCCGTCGCTGGTGATCAGCGCGTCATAGGGGTTGGCGCCCATGTCGGGGATCTTTTTGATCTCGGGCGTGTCGCCGGACAGGTCGGCGATCCAGGTTTCGCCGCTGTCCCACATGGTGAAGACGAAGCGGCGGCCCGGCGCGTCGACCAGCCCGATGGTTTTCGACCCGGTGGGAATATCGGCGACCATTTCCAGCGTGTCGGCGTCGAAGATCCGCACCCCGCCGGGGTCATAGTTCGACACCGCCACCAGCGCGCCATCGTCGGAGATCGCCCCGCCGATGGAATTGCCGGCTTGGATCACGCGCGCCACCACGGCCTGTTCGACGATGTCGACCTTGCTGAGCCCGCCATCGCGGCCAAACACATAGGCGAAACGTTCGTCGGGCGAATAGACGAGGCTGGCGTGCGACAGGTCGCCCAGCCCCTCGATCCGGCCAATGGCCGCGCGGTCGGAACGGTCCACCAGCAGCAGTGAACCATCGGCGCGTTCGACCACGAGGCCCAGATCGCCGGTGGCAACGATGTCTGCGGCCTGCGCGGCGGTCAGGGTGACAGAGGCCAGCAGGCTGGCGATCAGCAGTTTCATGGTTGGGTTCCTGAAAGAAGATAATCCGCGATCCATTGCGCTTCGGCCTCGGAAATCAGCGGCCGCCACGGAGGCATGGCAGTGCCGGGAATGCCGTCGAGCACCACGATGGCCAGCGTGTCGGGATCGTAGTGGGAAAGGGCGTCGGGGCGGATGTCCGGACCCAGCCCGCCCTTCAGGGTCAGCCCGTGGCACGACCCGCAATCCTGCCGCACCAGATGTTCCAGCGCGTCGGGGTCGGCAATGTCGGAAGCCGAGACCATGAGGGTCGAGGCCAGCAGAAAAACAAGGCTACGCATGGGCCGCCCGAACCGTTGTGGGCGCGTCGCTTTCAGCCGTCAGCCTGATGGCCGCATAGGCCTCGGACAGGGAGACGACACGGCCGATCACGAAAAGGACCGGGGCCTGCATCTCGGCGGCGCAGATGTCGGGCGCGATCCGGCCAAGGCAGGAAAACAGGCGGCGTTCGCGCGGGGTGGTGGCATTGGCGATGGCCATCACCGGGGTGTCATGGGGCAGGCCTTCGGCCATCAGGTGCATGGCGATCTGGCCGATGTTGGCCACGCCCATGTAGACCACCAGCGTGGTGTCGATGCAGGCGAGGCCTTTCCAGTCCAGATCCAGCGCGCCATCGGCCTGCCGGTGGCCGGTGACATAGCGCACACCGGTGGCCAGGCCGCGATGGGTCAGCGGCACGCCGGTGGCGGCGGCCACGCCCTGCGCGGCGGTGATGCCGGGGGCATAGTCCACCGGGATGCCAAGGGCGGTCAGATAGGCGGCCTCTTCCGAGCCGCGCCCGAAGATCAGCGGGTCGCCGCCCTTCAGGCGGGCCACGGACAGGCCGGCCTGGGCGAATTCGGCCAGAACCTCGTTGATGCGGTCCTGGGGGACGGGGTGATCCTTGGGGGCCTTGCCCACCGAGAACCGGCGCGCGCCTTCGGGCGCCAGCGCGAGAATTTCGTCGGAAACCAGACGGTCGTAGACCACCACATCCGCGGATTGCAGCATCCGCAGGGCGCGCAGGGTCAGAAGCTCAGGGTCGCCGGGACCGGCGCCGATCAGACAGACTTTTCCCAGGTTTGGCATTGCGCTTTCCCCGTAAAATGAAGCGGTTGGCTGGTGAGAAAGGGCGGGGGCGGCGGACCGCCCCTGCCGGGAACGACGTAAAGGATCAGTAAACGTCAGACCGAGTGTTGAAGACGTTGAACTTGCCGGTCGGTGTGATCAGGCGCGGGTCCTTGATGACCTTCTTCAGTTCAAGCGTCTTGTCGTCGACGACCACGATGGCCGATTCCAGGTCCTTGGCGTTCCAGACCGAGAACCAGATTTCGGTTCCTGCCTGGTTGAACTCGCCCTGCACGACGCGCGGCTGGCCTTCCGAGATTTCGGCCCATTCCACGATCGGCAGGGTCACGAATTCCGGCTCTTCCTGGTCCAGTTCGTCGACCTTGAAGACCGCGATCGAACCGGAGGTTTCGGCATCCGGGTTCAGCGGCGCGTCCACATACAGGTGGTTCGAAGTCGGGTGTGACTTCACGAACAGCGAACCGCCGCCCAGACCGTAAAGCTGCTGCACCATCTTCCACGCCTGGTCGGGGTGACCTTCGGGGTCGGTGCCGATCAGCGCGATGGTGTCATCGCCCAGGTGCGAGGTTGCCCAGACGGGGCCCAGCGTCGGGTGCATCAGGTTGGCGCCACGGCCGGGGTGCGGCGTTTCACCTTCGGTTTCAAGGATCGCCGTCAGCGCACTGGTCTGGGTGTCGATGACCACGACCTTGCCGCGGGCGTTGGCCGCCGTCAGGAAGTACCGGTGGGTGCTGTCCAGACCGCCGTCATGCAGGAAGCGTTCGGCTTCGATCTCGGTCACCTTCAGGTTCTGGATGTCCGAATAGTCGACCATCAGAATCTTGCCGGTTTCCTTGACGTTGACGATGAACTCCGGCTTGTAGTGCGAGGCCAGAATGGCCGCCACGCGGGGCTCGGGGTGGTAGGTCTGCTCGTCGTAGATCATGCCACGGGTGGATTTGATCTTGAGCGGTTCCAGCGTGTCGCCGTCCATGATGACGTATTGCGGCGGCCAATAGGCCCCGGCAATGGCGTATTTGTCCTCGAAGCCTTCGAACTTGGAGGTCTCGATCGACCGCGCTTCAGCGCCGACCTTGATCTGGGCCACCGTTGCGGGGGTTTCCATCCACAGGTCGATCATGTTGACCAGGGCGTCGCGGCCGATCACGAACAGATACCGGCCCGAGGCCGAAATGCGCGAGATGTGAACCGCATAGCCGGTGTCGATGATCGCGTGGATCTCGTAGGTTGCGCCATCGATCAGCGCCACCTGGCCCGAGTCACGCAGGGTGACCGAGAACAGGTTGTCGATGTCGATGTCGTTCAACTTCTCTTTCGGGCGGTCTTCCGGCGCGACGATCAGCTTCCAGCTTTCGCGCATTTCCGGCATCCCGAATTCCGGCGGCGAGGCCGGATCGAGCAGCAGGTAGCGGGCCATCATGTCGACCTGCTCTTCGCTCAGGTCGCCCGAGGTGCCCCAGTTCGGCATGCCCGCCGGCGAGCCGTAGTTGATGAAGTCGCGGACGTATTCATGGCCGTTTGCACGGGTGATGTCCGGGGTCAGCGCCTTGCCGGTGGCGCCCTTGCGCAGCACGCCGTGGCAGCCGGCGCACCGCTCGAAATAGATCTGGTTGGCTTCCTGATACTCTTCTGCCGTCATCACCGGGTCGCCTTCCTTGCGACCGGGAATTTCCACCTGGATCTGTCCCAGGGTGGTCATGGACGGTTCATACGCCGCGGCGGGGCCGTCGGCGTGGTCCTTTGGCTTGTCCTGTGCAGCGGCTCCCAGGGCAGAGAGCCCAAGGGCCATCGCCGCGCTCAGAAACAGCGCGGGTCTGCAGATGGCTCGTGTCGAGGTCATTACGGTGTCTCCGTTATGCTGGTGAGGCACGCCGAGGGTGGAATCACATTGCTGTGAGCGCCTTGACTTAGGTTAAGGTGGGACAGTTCTTCGCTTCGTATCCGGAAATCATGATCCGGCTTCATCACATCCCGCTTCTCCTGCCCTGCCTGCTGATCCTCGTCCTGAACGGCGGGCTGGCCCTGGCGCAGACCGGGCTGCTGCGGGAAAGCGCCGAAGCGCCCTCGCTGCAGGTTCTGACAGCCATGGCCGAGCGGCTGTTCGATCCGGGCGCGCCGATCCGGGTGCGCGCCGACGAGGGCGCGGTACCGGGCTGGGCGGTCACCACCGCCGGGGGGGAAACGCTGGGCTACATCGGCTCGACCTGGGAAATCGCCGGGTCGGTGGGTTATTCCGGCCGCCCGATCGAGATGCTGGTGGCGGTCAGCCGCGACGGCACGATCGCCGGGGCCGAGTTGCTGCGCCATTCCGAGCCGATCCTGACGCTGGGCCTGTCGGATGCCGATATCGCGCGCTTCGTGGCCGGGTTCGGCGGTGTTGATCTGACCGCCCCGCGCGACTCTGCCGCCGCCGCCGAGGCCAATGCGCCGGACGTGATCTCGCGCGCGACGGTGTCGACCGGGGTGATCCGCGATGGCATCCTGCGCAGCGCCCGCGCGCTGGCGTTGGATCGCGGGGTGATCGACGCGGGCCGGATCGACCGCACCGGGTTTGCGCCACAGGACTGGGCCGCGCTGCTGGCCGATGGGTCCATCGCCCATGCGGGCACCACCAAGACCGAGGCCGCCGCCGCCTTTGCCGAGGCCAAGGTGCCGCTCAGCCCCGGCGACGCGCCGTTCCTGGATCTGTATGTGGCGCTTCTGGACTCGCCGACCATCGGGCAGAACCTGCTGGGCCAGACCCTGTACACTCGCGCAGTGGGTGGGCTGGGGGCCGGGCAGGTGGCGCTGTTCGTCGGCTCGCAAGGGGTGCAATCGCATCGCGGCACCGGCTGGAGGCGCAGCCATGTGTTCGACCGCATCACCGTGGTGCAGGGCGAGCGGCGCTTCGCGCTGACCGACGAAGGCTATCTGCGCGTCGATCGTCTGGGGCTGCAGGACGCGCCGCCGATGAAGGAACGCAGCGTGTTCCAACTGGGCGACGGCTTCGATCCCATCGCGCCGTTCCGGGTCGAGGTCGCGGCGACGCGCCCGGCCAGCGATGGCACCGAGTTGCGCTTTGTCACCGCGGTCGATTACGCGCTGCCATCTCAGTACATTCTGGCCCCGCCGCCCGAGCCCACGCCGCTGTGGGAAAAGACATGGCGCGACAAACGCTTCGTGGTGATCGGCGTCGGCCTGATGATCGCCACCCTGACGCTGATGCTTTTCGCGCAAGAGGCGCTGGTGGCCCGGCCCAGGCTGTGGCGCAGCTTTCGCTATGGCTTTCTGACGTTGACGCTGGTCTGGCTGGGCTGGGGCGTCAACGGTCAGCTGTCGGTGGTGCAGGTGGTGGCCTTCCTGCAATCGCTGCTGACCGGGTTTCACTGGGAAACCTTCCTGATCGAGCCGGTGATCTTCATCCTGTGGAGCTTCGTGGCGCTGGGGCTGCTGTTCTGGGGCCGGGGCGTCTATTGCGGCTGGCTGTGTCCCTTCGGCGCGCTGCAGGAACTGACCAACGCCATCGCGCAGAAACTGAAGGTGCCGCAGATCGTTGTGCCGCAGGCCATCCATGAGCGGCTGTGGACGGTGAAATACACGCTGTTCCTGTCGATCCTGGCGCTGTCCTTCTATTCCATGTCGCACGCCATCACTCTGGCCGAGGCGGAGCCGTTCAAGACCGCGATCTCGCTGCGGATGATCCGGGCCTGGCCCTTCGTGCTGATGGTGCTGGCGATCCTGACCGCCGGGCTGTTCATCGAGCGGTTCTATTGCCGCTACCTGTGTCCGTTGGGCGCGGCGCTGGCGATTCCGGCGAAGCTGAAGATCTTCGACTGGCTGCACCGCCGGTCGCAATGCGGCCGCGAATGCCGGTTGTGCGAACAGAAATGCACCGTCGGCGCCATCGATGCCCTTGGCCGGATCAATCCCAACGAATGCGTGCTCTGTCTGCGCTGCCAGGTCATTTTCAACGACGACACGACCTGCCCGACGCTGCTGAAGCGGGCCCGCAGTGACGCCGCCCGGCAGGCGGCCATCGAAAAGGCGCGGGCCGCCCGCGCGGCAAAGGAGCAGGAAGCATGACCTCCAGACTGGCGCTGTTCTTCGGCGAGGGGTTTCGCGTCTTTTTCTTCGCGGCGGGAGCCTTCGGCTTTCTGTCGATGCTGGTCTGGGTGATGTGGCTGGGGGTGCATTACCTTGGGCCGGTGGTCAGCGAGATGCCCTTCGCCATGCCGGCGCACCAATGGCACGCGCACGAGATGATCTTCGGCTATGCCGGGGCCGCCCTTGGCGGCTTTCTGCTGACGGCGGTGCCGAACTGGACCGGCTCGCAGGCCGCGCGGCACCGGTTCATCACCGCCTCGGCCGGGATCTGGCTGGCCGGTCGGCTGGCGATCTGGTGCTCGGGCACGCTGCCGCTGTGGCTGGTGGCGGGGCTGGACCTGGCCTTTCTGCCGATCCTTGCCGTGAAGATCGGCAGCCAGTTGTGGCACCGCCCCAAACCGCAGAACGTGATGTTCCTGCTGTTCATCGCGATGATCTGGGTCGCCAACCTGATGGTGCACCTGCAATGGCTGGGGCTGACCGAGGCGACGCTGGACGCCGGCATGCGCGGCGGGCTGTTGGGGATTTGCGCGATGATCGCGGTGCTGGGCGGACGGGTGACGCCGGGGTTCACGCGCAACGCCATGAAACGCGCGGGCGTGTCCGAAGACGGCTGGCCGGTGGTTGTGCCGCTGGCGGAAAAGGCCGCGCTGGCCCTGGCCATCGTGCTGCCGCTGGCGGTGCTGACCGGACTGCCCGCGGCGGCGGTCGGCGGGCTGGCGGTTCTGGCGGGCGCGGTGCAACTGCTGCGGATCGCCCGCTGGAAATGGCGCTGGACCCTGAACCAGCCGATCCTGCTGGCGCTGCACCTGGGCATGGCCATGTTGGGGGCCGGTCTGATCCTGTGGGGGCTGTCGCTGCTGGGCACGGGCAGCGAGGTCGCGGCCCTGCATATCCTGGGCATCGGCGCAGTGGGTGGCATGACGCTGGCGGTGATGAGCCGCGCGGTGCTGGGGCACACCGGCCGTCCGCTGGTGGCGCCCGCCCCGGTGGCGGCGGGCTATCTGATGCTGGCGGCGGCGGCGGTGCTGCGCTGGCTGGCCTCGACCCTGCCGGCGGAGTGGTACTTTCCGCTGGTGCTGGCGTCGGGCGTGCTGTGGGTGGCGGTTTTTCTGCTTTATTCCGTGTCGATCTGGCCGGCGGTGACCAATGTCAGGCTGCCGTCCCGCGCCTGAGGTCCGGCGGGCCGGGGCGGGGCGGCATGCCAGGCCCGCCCGATCCGCCCGCAAGTAGCTGGAATCGTGCAGCCTTTCGAACCCGTGGCCCTTGCGCCAAGACCGGGTTTGGCGGCCCGCCAGGCCGCTGCTAGTTCTTCATATTCAGATTTCAATAGCGTTCACGAACGCTTGACTTTCGTTAAGGCGAGTCGGCCCGGCACACCGCAAGTTCCCCCTATCATCAAGCGGCGCAAAGGAGCGCGCAATGCGCGAAGTCATGACCAAAAGCATGGCCCGCAATATCTTCTATGGCGGGTCGCTTTTCTTCATCCTCATCTTTGTGGGCCTTTCGGTCCACTCTCACTATTACATCGTCAACAAGTCGACGGATGCGAACACGCTGAATGAAAGCGTGGCCGCAGGCAAACGTGTGTGGGAACACCACGCCTGCATCAACTGTCACACGATCCTGGGTGAAGGGGCGTACTTCGCCCCCGAGGTCGGCAACGTGATGACCCGCTGGGGCGTTCTTGACGATCCCGACGCAGCTTTCGAGACCCTCAAGGGGTGGATGGAAGCCATGCCAACCGGGATCGAAGGTCGTCGGCAGATGCCTCAGTTCAATCTGACCGACGAAGAAATCCGTGACCTCAGCAACTTCCTGATCTGGACCGACAATATCGACGCCCAGGGCTGGCCGCCGAACGACGCGGGCTAAGGGACGAGAGGACAAAGAAAATGAAATACAAAACTCAGAAAATCGCCCTGGCCTACTTTGCCGTGGCCATGGCGCTGTTCGCCGTACAGGTGCTGGGCGGGTTGCTGGCCGGCTGGATCTACGTCTCGCCCAACTTCCTGTCCGAGCTGCTGCCGTTCAACATCGTGCGGATGCTGCACACCAACTCGCTGATCGTCTGGCTGCTGTGCGGCTTCTTCGGCGCGGCCTACTTCCTGATCCCGGAAGAGGCCGAACGCGAGATGTACTCGACCAAGCTGGCCTATCTTCAGCTGCTGATCCTCGTGGTTGGCACGCTGGGCGTGGTGCTGACCTATGTCTTCAACCTGTTCGAAGGCAACTGGCTGCTGGGCAAGGAAGGCCGCGAGTTCATCGAACAGCCCAAATGGGTCAAGGCGGGCATCGTCGTTGCGGCGCTGATCTTCCTGTTCAACGTCACCATGACGGTGCTGAAGGGCAAGAAGACCGCCATCACCAACATCCTGCTGCTGGGGCTTTGGGGTCTGGCGCTGCTGTTCCTGTTCAGCTTCGTCAATCCTGACAACCTGTCGCTGGACAAGATGTACTGGTGGTACATCGTGCACCTGTGGGTGGAAGGCGTCTGGGAACTGATCATGGCCTCGATCCTGGCCTACCTGATGCTGAAGCTGACCGGCGTGGACCGCGAGGTCGTCGAGAAATGGCTCTATGTCATTGTCGCCGCCGCGTTGTTCTCGGGCATCCTTGGCACCGGTCACCATTATTTCTGGATCGGTACGCCGGGCTACTGGCAGTGGATCGGATCGATCTTCTCGGCCCTGGAAGTGGTGCCCTTCTTCGCGATGATGGCCTTTGCCTTCGTGATGGTCTGGAAGGGCCGCCGGGACCATCCCAACAAGGCCGCGCTGTTGTGGTCGCTGGGCTGTGCCACGCTGGCCTTCTTCGGCGCCGGTGTCTGGGGCTTCATGCACACGCTGCACGGGGTGAACTTCTATACCCACGGCACGCAGATCACCGCGGCCCACGGTCACCTGGCCTTCTTCGGCGCCTATGTCTCGCTGAACCTTGCCATCTTCAGCTATGCCATGCCGATCCTGCGCGGACGTGATCCGTACAACCAGGTGCTCAACATGGCCTCGTTCTGGCTGATGGCCGGGGGCATGACCTTCATGACCTTCGTGTTGACCTTCGCAGGGACGCTGCAGACGCACCTGCAACGGGTGGGCGGCGAATACTTCATGGACGTTCAGGACCAGCTGGCGCTGTTCTACTGGATGCGCTTCGGCTCGGGCCTGGCGGTTGTGATCGGCGCCCTGCTGTTCATCTACGCCATGTGGGTGCCGCGCCGCGAAGTCATCTCGGAAGATGCCTCGGTGGCGGCGGAGTGAGCGTGATGGACGGTACAACCACAAACCTGCAGGGGGCGGCGGACGCCCCCTTCTACCTGGCCCATGCCGATGAATGCGATGTGTTCGAGGCGGCCAATGCCAACGGTCTGCCGGTCCTGCTGAAAGGGCCGACCGGCTGCGGCAAGACCCGATTCGTGTCCCATATGGCGGCACGGCTGGGCAAGAAACTTTACACCGTCGCCTGTCATGACGACCTGGCGGCGGCGGATCTGATCGGGCGCTATCTGCTGAAGGGCGGCGAAACCGTCTGGGTGGATGGCCCGCTGACCCGCGCGGTGCGCGAGGGCGCGATCTGCTATCTCGACGAGGTGGTCGAGGCGCGCAAGGATGTGACCGTGGTGCTGCACCCGCTGACCGACGACCGGCGCATCCTGCCCATCGACCGCACCGGCGAAGAGCTGGAGGCGGCACCGGGCTTCATGCTGGTGGCCTCCTACAACCCCGGCTATCAGAACATCCTGAAAACCCTGAAACCCTCGACCCGGCAGCGGTTCATCTCGGTCGAGTTCGACTTTCCCAAGCCCGAGCTGGAAGCCAGGGTCGTGGCCCAGGAAAGCGGGCTGGATGCCGATCGCGTCAAGGCGCTGGTGCGTCTGGCGGGCAAGCTGCGCGCGCTGAAGGGCCAGGATCTGGAAGAAGGGGTTTCGACCCGTCTTGTGGTTTATGCCGCGACGCTGATCGCCCAGGGCATGAGCGTGGAGCGGGCCATTCTGGCGGCGATGGTCGAGCCGCTGACGGATGACGAGGACGTCAAACGCGGTCTCCTCGATCTTGTCACGGCTGTCTTTGGGTGAGGCCAGCCGATATGGGCACGATCGACTTCGAGCCATGGGAACCCGAAGAAACTGTCGGGAAACTGTGGCACGCGTTTGCCAGCCGTCTGGATGCGCCTCAGGTGCATCATGGAGCCGCGGTCGACCTCTCTGAGGTTGTGGGGCGGCTGGCAGTTCTTTTTCGGGGGCTGGGCGGCAGCCACGCGGTGGAAATCCGCTCGGTCTCCGATGAACTTTCTTCGCATCGTCTGAGCTTTCGGCGCCGGTTGGGCACCGAGGTGGAAACTGTGCCGCGCGCCAGTTTCGACGGTGAAATCCTGCGCCTGCCGTCGCGGCTGGCGGTCTTTCCCACGCGCGAGGCCAATGCCGCGCTGTACCTGTGGCTGACCGCTGCCGTGGCCCATGCGCCCGCGCGGGTAGCCGAGGATGACCCGCTGCGCGCCGATCTGCGCGCCTTGCAGGCGGCACAGGCGATGGTGGCGGCGGCGCTGGACAATGCGCCGGGGCTGCGGGACCTTTACACGGCCTTGTCCGAAGGCACCCTGCATCAGCGTCCGCGCGGCAAGCTGCCGGGGGTCGAGGCCGATGTCGAGGCGCTGTTGCGGCACATGCTGGGCGATCCGGCGGATCTGTCGCCACGGGCGCGGGACATGCGGGCGGCGCTGGATGCGGAGGATCTGTCTGCACTCACCGCGCCGCGCGGCTATCGCCAGTTCCGCCCGGTGCCGCTGTGGCCCGACCTGCGCGACATGGTGTTTTCCGCCAGCGACGAGGTCGAGAACCCCGAAACCGAAGGCACGCCCGAGGAAGCCGGGGAAAAGACCGTGCGCGCCCGCCGCCGCGAGGCCGATCTGGCCGAGCGTCAGGACAGCCTGATCCTGCACAAGTTCGAGGCCATCCTCAGCTGGGCCGAGTTCCTGAACCTCAACCGCCGCGTCGATGACGACGACAATGACGACGCCAAGAAGGCCGCCGACGATCAGGACGAGATCGGGCTGGGGCAGGTGTCGAAAGCGCCTGCCACCCGGCTGAAGCTGCATCTGGATCTGGCGCCCGAGGATGTGGACCGCGAACGCCTGTCGGCGAAACTGACCTATCCCGAATGGGATGCCCGCACCGGCGCCTATCTGCCCGATCATGTCTGCGTTCTGGCCTCGGTCGCCGAAGCGCGGGCGGAATTCGACGATTTCACCAGGGATCCCCGCACCGCGAGGCGCATCCGCGCCGTGAAGCGGCAGTTCGAGGCGCTGCGCCCCGGCCGTGTCACCACGCGCGGCCATCTGGAAGGCGATGATCTGGACATGGATGCCGCCGTGCGCGCGCAGGTCGAACGGCTGGCCTCGGGCGAGGGCAGCGAGCGGATCTGGCTGCAGACCCGCCCCGAGGCCCGCGATCTGGCGGTGTCGATCCTGCTGGACGTGTCGCGGTCGACCGAAAGCGCCGTCTCGGGCCGCGCCGTCATCGACGTGGAGCGCGAGGCGTTGGCCGCCATGTCCTGGGGGCTGGAGGCCTGCGGCGACGACTTCGCCATCAACGCGTTTTCCTCGCTCAAGCGGCACCGGGTCTATATCCAGAACTGCAAGCGGTTCGGCGAGCCGATGTCGCGCACCGTCGAGGAACGCATCGGCGGGCTGCGGCCGGGGTTCTACACTCGGCTCGGCGCGGCGCTGCGCCATGCCTCGGCGGACCTGGCCAAGCAGACACGGCAGCGTAAGCTGCTGTTGGTCATCACCGATGGCAAGCCCAACGACCTGGATCACTACGAAGGCCGCCACGGCATCGAGGACACCCGCATGGCAGTGCGCGAGGCCCGGCGGCAAGGCCAGTCGGTGTTCGGCGTCACCATCGACCGCAGCGCCAAAAGCTGGTTTCCCCGGCTGTTCGGACAGGGCGGCTTCGCGGTCATCCCCGAGCCCGACAAGCTGACCCAGGCGCTGCCGCAGATCTACCGCCAGCTCGTGGGGGGCTGAGCATGGCGGACGCGCGGGGCCAGATGCCTGCCAGCGTGCTGGACGAATTGCCCGGCGAGCTTCTGATGTGGGTGCTCATCATCAGCGAACTGCTGGTGTTCGGCGCCGGGCTGGCGGCCTTTCTGGCGGTGCGGATCACCGACCCGACAGGCTTTGCCGAAGCCCAAAGCCACCTGCACCGCACCAGTGCGGCCCTGAACACCGTGGTGCTGGTCACCAGCGGGTTTCTGGCCGCCCGTGCGCTGGCCTTGCGCGAAGCCGCGCGCCGCACCGCCGCGCGCTGGCATCTGGGGGCGGCCATCGCCCTTGGCGGGGTGTTCCTGGCCGTGAAGATCGCGGAATACGCCGACAAGGCGGGGCAGGGGATCGGGATCGAATCCCATGCGTTTTTCACTTTCTACTACCTGCTGACCGGGTTCCATGCCGCCCATGTGGTGGCCGGAATGGTCATTCTGGCGCTGGTGGCCTGGAAGGACGATCCCCACAACATCGAAGTCGGCGCCGCCTTCTGGCATATGGTCGATCTGGTCTGGGTGCTGCTGTTCCCGGTGATCTACCTGATCTCATGAAACCGCCCCTGCCCACAGATCCGCTGACCCGCGCCTGGGTTGTGCTGCTGCTGCTTTGCGCGGCCTCGACCCTGATCGCCGCGCTGGATGCGCTGGCGGTGGCGCCGGTGGTGGTCGGTGCGCTGATCCTGCTGCTGAGCTGGATGAAGGCGCGGGTGATCCTGTCGCGCTATCTGGGCCTGTGGCGCGCGCCCACCTGGCGGGCCGGGTTCAACTGGGTGCTCGGGCTGTACTGCCTGCTGCTGCTGGGCCTGTACCTTGTGCCCGACTTCGCCTCCTAGGTGTTCAGTCCCGGCATTTGGTGGATCGGATTTGGGATGAATCGATCTGGTTCTGAAGTCCAGATCTTGCAGATGTATTCGTAAGGCGTAAGCCCGCTGAGGGTCTTGAGCCTG